>PUMK01000057.1 GCA_003551325.1 Candidatus Acetothermia bacterium
CCACTGTCAAGGACTTCGAGGACCGGTGGCATCAGGCGGTGCAGGCGCTTGAACGTGCCGTAAACGCCCTGCGCGACCCTCATAGTTTCGGGGTTGTGTCTTCCGAGTACTTGCCCTACGTCTCAATCCTCCCGGCTTTTGCAGCCTTGCAGGAGGCTGCTCGCGGGATCCCGGCCAGCCGGCAGCTGGGAGCGGAGCAGAAGATCCGTCACTGGTACTGGGCAAGTGTCTTCACAAACAGATACTCAGGGTCTGTGGAATCTACGATTGCTCGTGACTTCATAGACGTGAAGAGATGGTTCGACGATGACAGTGCTGAGCCCCCGCTTATCGCCGAGTTCCGTGATCGGTTCAGACATCTTGACCTTCGGCGCGAGACCAAGAGGGGCAGTTCCGTGTACAATGGAATCTTCAACCTGTTGGTGGTGAATGGGGCCAAAGACTGGATGCCCGGCGCGTCGCCGCAGTACGGTGAACTGGACGATCATCACATCGTTCCCAGAAGCTGGGGCCGAGAGCATGGCTTGGAGGATATCGATTCGATCCTAAACCGCACTGCCCTTACCGCTGACACCAACAGAAAGGTCATCAGGAATCGCCTGCCCAACGAGTACTTGCCGGAGTTGATCGCGCAGAATGGCGAAGATACTGTGCAAGCCATCTTGGAATCGCACTTCATCTCCCCTACAGCCTTCAATATCCTGATCCGCACGCCGTTCACGCCAAACGACTACGAGGAGTTCCTCTCCGAGCGTCAGCGCACCATCCAGGAGGCGATCGAGGAACTCTTGCTCAAAGAGCGCCTCGATCTATCTCCGCGGCTGCGTGAGCTTGATGCCCGGACGGAACAGGTTGAGCTGGCGCTGCGTCGTCTGATCGCGGACAGACTCGACGGGGACATCCACCAACTCCCTCAACACGTGCTACAGAGAGTGGAGGAGCGAATCCAGCGGGCGATGAAGCGCGATGCGGCGCTCGATCATCAGCACCTTGTCACCCTTCCGGGCAAGCTTGAGTATACGGACCTACGTGAACTCCAGGACTGCCTATGCAACAAACACCTCTGGCCGTTGTTCGAAGTGCACTTCGGAAACAAGGAAACGCTCGCAAAACGCTTTGACCAAATTGCCCAACTGCGCAACGCGATCCGGCACAGCCGCAGCGTTGACCAGGTGACTTCCAAAGAGGGAGAGGCTTCCCTGATCTGGTTTGAGAAGGCCTTGCCAGCCTGAGGAAGCCGGGCTGAGGCCAAGTGCGCATGACGGATCCACTCAGGCCTGGATCCAGCTGGACGTGATCTATACCTGAACCACACTGGCTCTGAACAGCGGAACACATCACGTCTTCAGTGTCGCAGCATGACCACGTCTTCGGCTGAGCCATGGCGTTGGAGCTCCAGCCGAGGATGTGAAGCCAGTTCGCGCGAGGAGAACTGCACAACGAAGGGGAAGAGTGATGGGATCGAGAGCAGTGCTGCGAGAGGGAGCGTTCGGCGCTCGGTGGACAGCATGACAGCTTCAACAAGCCAGGGGCCGATCCCATTCCCCTGGGCTAGGTCAAGTCGGCGGCCAGGTAAATAGACGCCGCGCGTTCCGCTCTCCGAAAGCACCCGCCAGTCGACAACGGACCGAACCGCGTGCCGTGTCGCGCGCGCAACCAGCTCTCGCTGGCCCCAAAGCTCAGCCGTGCGCCGGTTGATCTGCGCCAGTCCCGCGCTCCCCTGGATCTGTAGCAGCCGGCCGGCCGAAGCCGCGACATCTCGGAAGAAGGGATAGGTGACCAGGCACATGCCCCAATGGAGGGGCAGTCTGGGTTGGGCTTGGTCCTTCGAAAGAAGAGCGAGGGCGTCATCGCGCACGGGAACCAGGTAGTCAGGAACTTGGCTCCAGATGTGGAGGAGCACAGTGATGGTCTTGTCCCGCGCGCTGCGCGAACCCCCTCCTGCCACTTGCCCCTCGAGGAGTTGCCACAACCGTGAGCGGATTTGGGCCGCTGGCACCCCCTCCGCAACCCACTCGGCGGTTGCATCCAGCCAGGCGAGCTGAATCTTCCGGTCGAATCCCACGATCCTACGTTCGGACTTCATCACGTTCTTCGCTCGATCTTCACCAGCGGTACGATGACTTCCTCCACGGTGATCCCCCCGTGGCCAACTACCGTGGTGCCTTCGCGCACGAAAGCCTTGCGATCGGGAGCAAGCAGCGGCAGATCCTCCTCAGGCAGACCAGCCGGTTCCCAGACAATGGCCTCCGGGAACTGTTCATGCACGTGGGCACGCAGGCCATCGTCGCTAAACACACGTGCCCGCTCACCTCGCACGTCGGCGGTCGCGCCCTCCTTGGGTTGCCCGCCCCCCGCCGCCTCGATGTTCCCGTGATCGGCCGTCAGGAATACCGCGAACTCGCGCTTCAGCAACAGATTAAGGAGTGACACCAGCATACCCTGCTCCGCCCACTGCCGGACCTGGCTGTGCATCCCTGCAGACCCCAGCTGCATCCCGTGCATGATCTTGTCGACCTTGTCCACCACCAACCCAAGCGCCCGGATCCTGGGGTGATCCAAATACCGCTCCACACGCTTCAGGTCGTGTTCCTCGCTGATGCCCCTCTCGTAGCCCACCGCGTCGCCAGCGAGGCCTTCGTCCTCCCAGAAGCGCTGCCATACCCTGCCGTCGTTGTCGGTCCTGCTGATGGAGTTCGCGAAGTAGCGCGGCGGGCGGCCATCGAAACAGGCCTGTCGGGAGACGTTGGTCAGCGTGGGGATCCAGGCAAAGATCGCATCCTCCTCCAGCCGGAGGGACGCGTCTTGCCGCTGCAGTACACCCTTGACGACCCCCCACTGATGGAGTGCCAGGCCATCGACGACAACCAGCGCCACCTTGTCCTGGCGTGATCGCTCCATGTGCCCTGCAAGCCAACTCGGCACGTGATGGACCATCACCGGGGGGAGGGGCGGCTGATTGTGTAGCGTATGGAAGCGCTCACGCGCCCACTCCAGAAAGGCCTCGTCCACCCGGTCGCGGACCCTCGCAAACCGAGCCAGCTCTTCCTGCGTGTGCTCAACCTGGCTCGAATAGCGAAAGGCAACGAGCCGAGCCCACTTGAGGGCGAACTCCTGCCACGCCCGGTGCCGCGCCTCGGGCTCGGGGATGTCCTGCTCCACAGCCTCCAGCAGGCCACGCCACCGCCGGTGTTGATCCTCGCGTGCGTCCACGCGCACGCCCGCAACCGCCCAGGAGCGTGCCAGAGCCGACGCATCGCCGTGCGCCACAGGCTCGAGCAATCCTTCGAAGAAGAGGCTGTCCACATACACCCGGACGTCGTTGTGCTCAAACGGAAGATCCCGCGGACCAGGGAGCACGAGCTTCCGTGAAGCTGTCACGTCCCGCATGGCCTGCTCGGCTCCCGCAAGCCTGTCCAGGAAGACCGGCCACCGTTCCTGCAAGAACGCGAAGAACGCCTCGCGATTACGGATAAGGAGGTCCAGCGGCCATTCCCTGAACCGGCCGCCTTCGGTGAGCTTGGAGACGAGGTGGTCCTCCAGCACCTCCGGTATCCGCAGGCGCTTGTGGTGCCGCTCCAGCAAGAACCTAAGGAGCGAGACGTCATCCCGGATCGTATCGGGGTCCACGTCGAACACGTGTCGGAGTACGAAGCTGCTCGTCCTGTTGTCCCCCAACCGACCGGTCAGGCGCTCTCGGCTCTGGGCTTCGTAGAGGGCATCCAGATCGCTGCGGTCGAGCGCCCCGACGATCCGCAGGCTCAGGTTGGGGAAGAGATCGCCCAAGCTGAACGAGAGCTGCCTCCCCGCCTGGAGGAGGTCATAGGGCAGGGCTCGCAGGTCCTCGGTGGCTGCCCTCAACACCACCACCAGGTGCGTCATCTCTCCCCGGTCCCATCGCGCCCGATACCGAGACTCGTAGGCATAGCGAAACGCGATGGGGTCTTCGTAGGGGATCAGCTCGAACCCTCGTTCTTCGATGCCCTTCAGCATCCCTTCTTCAAGAAGGAGCCCGTCGGGGTCGGCCACCAACGTAAGGCGCGAAAGCTGGGGGGTGAACTCGCGCAGAATCGCGTCGCGCCAACTAGCCATCGGATCCGCCTCCATCGACACGAGCGAGCACAATGGGCACCAGCTCGGGCATCACCTGAGATCGTTCCTCGAGCTCGGCCCTCCACTCGGCCTCTTGGGCTACAAGTTCGCTCAGCCGGTGTTCGCGGACCGCCGGAAGTCCGATGCGCTCGATCGCCCGGCGCCGTGCCGCGAAGGCATACGCGCCCTTCTCCCGTTCACGAGCAAGCGCTGACTGATGCGCCTGGAGAAGGGCGTCGTAGATGGGCCTGCCGTGCTCGCGTGCCGCCGCCTCCACCCGCTCAAAGGTGTTCGTGCTCTCCTCCGCGTCTAGATGGCCCGTCACCCCCGGGCAATCGGCAAGCAGCTCGTCCCACACGAACCTCGCGGTGGGCCCGAGTACCCGCCCGTCCTCGTGCACAAACAGAGGCATCACACGATGACGGTTCCAGTCACGGGCGTGCAGGGTGATCTTCCACAACGACCAGATCCCCTGTACCCCTGCGGGGAGAGCAGCCAGCTCCAGCTGCGGCACGGGCTGGCCGGGGGCAAAGCGCGGTAACCGGCTGGCGAGCCCACGCACCCTGGGGTCCTCAAGGGTAAGGTGGCGTGCCGACGGAGCTCGTTCGGCGTCCCTCAGCGAGAACACCACCCGGTTCCACTCTTCTTCGCCAGGCCAGCAAATCCGCCAGGCCGCTCCGTCTCGCTCGGCTTCCCCACCGTGCGCTCGAAGGTAGCTCACGGTCATCTGTTCCACCCAGTGGGGCAGCGGATGGTTGAGGACTTCCCGCGCCTCGCCGGGATCGAGGTCCTCCACACTCCCCAAGATGGACGCGCTGTCGCGCACGGCCTGTCCTTGCTCGCGCACTTGTTCGACCACATCTTCCACCCTGCGCTCAAGCTCCTCGGGTTGCAGGATCGCCTCCACGTACAGCTCATCGAACAGTTGCCCGGCCTGGGCCGAGTCGAGGATGTCCCCCGTCTTGTCCACCCCGAACTCCTCCAGGATCACTGCGAGCTTCGCTTCGAGCACCTCGCGCACGCGATGCTCCACGGTATCGTGGATCA
>PUMK01000130.1 GCA_003551325.1 Candidatus Acetothermia bacterium
ATCTTAGACCTCTCGGGCCGCAAGCTCTGGGACTCCGGCGTGCACCCCGGCAGCGCCGTGGACTGGGACCGCACCAACACCTGGGGCGAGCGCCTGTCCTATGGAGCATACCTTTACAGCGCCCAGGGCTGGAACGCGCGAGGCGCGCCCGTCTTCCAGAAGTCGGGCAAGCTCGCCCTTATGCCCGGGGACCAGGTGCAGCTGCAGCAGGCGCCGCCTGTAAGCCCGGCTCTCGAGCTAGAAAACACACCAACTCATACGGAGCCAATGGCCACATACGATGAGAACTTGTATCTGGACAATGCCAGCATCTTGTACCAAAGAGACGGAGTAAACCAATACCAACAGGGAATCAGCGGAGTGGGTGGCTATCAGTTCATGACTTTGCATCCAGAGAGACAGTTCTTCGTGGTTGATCCCACTGGCGTAGCCAGGGCGGCCTTTCGTTTCGACACAGGGAGTCTTGGCGTCGGCAGGCACAGTCCAGCCGCGCAACTAGACATCCGCAATAGGGGAAGCCAGCCTGCCCTACGGATCGAGTCCTATGATGGCACCAACCTTATCGAAGGCCACAACTCCGGTAGCGGGGCCGCCACAGGCTTGGTCTTCCGCGTGGAACGGACCAGCGGCGATGTCCGTGCTGACGGAGCGTTCTATGGGGCCAGCTTCCACACAGGGAGCGCGGACGTGGCTGAGCATGTTTTCGCATCTGAATCCTTGGAGCCCGGTGACGTAGTAGAAATCGACCCTGGCAACCCCGAGCACTTCCGCCTCACTCGCGCACCGGGCAGCCGCCTGGTGGCCGGGGTAATCTCCACACAGCCCGGCGTGGTGCTTGGCTCCACCGCTGACCCGCTAGCCGACAGTGTCGATCCTCGGCCAGTGCTGGCTCTTGCCGGTCGTGTGCCCGTTAAGGCCACCACCGAGAACGGCCCGATTGCGCCCGGCGATATGCTGATCTCGTCGTCTACAGCAGGGTACGCTATGCGGGCCTCCAGGCCTGAGGAGGCGGTTGGGATGGTGATCGGCAAGGCCCTGGAGGTGCTAGATCTTGGTGAGGGGCTCATTATGGTGCAGGTAATGCTCCGCTAGCCTACCCCAACGGCATGACTTCGGTAGTGTTCACTGGATGAGCAGCCGGTAACGCTGACTGTCTCGTTCCACGTATCCCATACGAGAAGCACGCAGTTGAACGGAGTCCTGCCAGCTTGGGCTGAACTCGGCCCCCATGAGCAGCAGGCCAAGGACTCAAATAACGTTGGAGGTAGGCAGCGACTTGGCTATGATAGGCCTGCCATGTTAAGGATGAACCCATTCTGCGGGAAGGAGTGAGATGTCTCTGCAGGAGAAGACGCTGCTTGTTACGGGGGGAACAGGATCCTTCGGAAAGAAGTTCGCTGAGCTTGTCCTGAAGGAGCATTCTCCCCAGACCATCCGCGTGTTCTCGAGGGGCGAACTGCTCCAGCTGGAGATGCGCCAGCACTTCAGGGACGAACCCAGGCTGCGTTTTTTCATCGGAGACGTCCGAGACAAGGACCGCCTCTACCGCGCGATGAATGGAGTTCACATTGTCGTACATGCCGCTGCACTGAAGCAGGTCCCCGCATGCGAGTACAACCCCATAGAGGCCGTGCGGACCAACATCGACGGAGCAGCCAACGTCATCGACGCAGCCATCGACAACGGCGTTGAGCGGGTTCTTGCGCTTAGTACAGACAAGGCCGTTCAGCCGCTCAACCTGTATGGAGCAACCAAGCTGGTGGCGGAGAAGCTCTTCATCCAGGCGAACGCTTATGCCGGGCCGCGCAAGACCAAGTTCAGCTGTGTGCGCTATGGCAATGTGGTCGGAAGCAGAGGCAGCGTGGTCCCCCTGTTTCTGAGGCAACAGCGTGACGGTTGCATCACCGTCACAGATTCGCGAATGACGCGGTTTTGGATCACCCTGGAGCAGGGCGTAAGGTTTGTTATCCGCTGCATCGAGGAGATGTGCGGTGGGGAGGTGTTCGTGCCCAAAATCCCCAGCATGAGTGTGGTAGACCTCGCCAAGGCCATCGCTCCCGAATGTCGAGTGGAACATGTCGGGATTCGCCCGGGAGAGAAGCTCCATGAGGTGCTGATCTCCGACGATGAGGCTCGACAGACTCTGGATGTCGGAGACATGTACGTAATCCAGCCCAGCCACCGCTGGTGGGAAGGTGACAACTGGGCCCACGGGAGCCCGCTGCCCGATGGGTTTCGGTATGCAAGCGAAGCAAACGAGGATTGGCTCTCTGAGGAGCAGCTCCGAAAGATGGCTGAAGATCTCTTGGCGGAGCGAAAGGAGGAAGCCTGATGGGGAAGCTCGCAATCCACGGCGGTGCCCCTGTTCGGGAACACACGCTTCCCTACGGTCGGCAGTGGCTTGATGAAGAAGACATCGGTGCTGTTGTGGAGGTGCTCCGTTCTGCTTGGCTGACCACGGGGCCGAACGTCGCCGAGTTCGAGCGCCTCTTCGCTGAGAAGGTGGGCACAAACGAAGCCGTCGCCGTGAGCAACGGAACGGCCGCTCTTCATGCTGCGGTCCATGCGCTGGGGATCTCTCCCGGGGATGAGGTCATCGTGCCCGCAATGACCTTCGCTGCCACAGCCAACGCTGTGATCTACGAGGGGGGCACACCGGTGTTCGCCGATGTGGACGCAGACACGCTCCTCCTGGACGCCAGTGCAGCGGAAGCGCTGATCACGCCACGCACCAAGGCCATCGTCGCTGTCGACTACACAGGGCAACCCTGCGACTACGATGCGCTGCGCAGCATCGTAAGCAAACATGCCCTAAGTCTTGCAGCCGACGCCTGTCATGCCCTAGGCGGGGCGTACAATGGACGGCCAGTGGGCTCAATCGCCGACCTCAGCACGTTCAGCTTCCATCCGGTGAAGCATGTCACCACAGGCGAGGGAGGCATGATTGCAACGGATGATGCTGACCTGGCCCAGCGGATGCGTGTTTTCCGCAATCACGGCATCACCACCGACCACCGCGAGCGGGAGAAACAGGGCTCTTGGTTCTACGAGATGGTGCGCCTAGGCTACAACTACCGCCTCACAGATATCCAGTGCGCCCTCGGGATCAGCCAACTCCGAAAACTGACCACTTGGGTGAAGCGCCGCCAGGAGATCGCCCAGGCCTACGATACTGCGTTCGCCGACACTCCAGCGGTCGAGCCACTGCGAGTTCGGCAAGGTGTTTCCCACGCCTACCACCTGTACGTGGTCCGATTCGATCTCTCGCAGCTCCAGGCCAGCCGAGCTGAGCTGTTCGCTGCACTTCGCGCCGAGGGCATTGGCGTCAACGTGCACTACATCCCGGTGCACCTCCATCCCTTCTACCAAGAGAGGTTCGGCACCGGTCCTGGGCTGTGCCCCGTGGCAGAACAGGCTTACGAGGAGATCGTCTCCCTGCCGATGTTCCCGCGGATGGACGACCGTGATGTAGAGGATGTGGTCACTGCCGTGCGCAAGGTGCTTGAGGTGTACAGAAAATGAGGGTAGTGGCGATCGCCCAGGCACGCATGGGGAGCACACGTTTGCCAGGCAAGGTCCTTCAAGGTATTGCCGGCGAACCTATGCTTAGCAGATGCGTCACTCGACTCCGAAGAGCGGAGAGTCTAGATGAACTTGTGATAGCAACCACGCGACAGCCAGATGACGAAAGGATCATCGACCTCTGCCGCAAGCATGGCTGGGCGTGGTTCCGCGGGAGCGAGCATGACGTGCTGGATCGTTACTACAAGACAGCCTCCGAGTTCGGGGCTGACGCCGTTGTGCGCGTGACCTCAGACTGCCCCTTGATCGATCCGGGGGTTGTCGACTGGGTGGTGAAGGAATTCGCTGATCGGCAGCCTGACGTCGACTACGCCTCGAACACATTCCCGCAGCGAACGTTCCCTCGCGGCCTCGACACCGAGGTGGTCCGGTTCGATGCTCTGGCGCGCGCCTGGCGCGAGGACGACGATGCCGCCTGGCGGGAGCATGTAACCCCCTACATCTGGCACCGCCCCGAGAGCTTCACAATCCACGGCGTTACAAGTGAGATGGACTGCTCGGCCATGCGCTGGACGGTTGACACCCCCGAGGACCTGAGGTTCGTCCGCCGGGTGTTCGAGTACTTCGGCCACGATATGTTCTCATGGCGTGACGTTCTCAAGGCGCTGGACAGGCACCCGGAATGGCTGGAGATCAACCGTCATATCCAGCAGAAGGTGTTGTGAGATGGGTCTTGACGGAAGAACCTTGGTCATCCGCGCTGATGCTAGTGCCCACATCGGAAGCGGCCATCTCATGAGATGTCTTGCTCTCGCCCAGACGTGGCAGGATCGCGCGGGAAAGGCAGTCTTCGTCTCCGCTTGTGATAGTGCCGGCCTCCGGCAGCGCCTCGAACAAGAAGGATTCCCCCTGATCCACATAGCCCTTCCGCACCCAGACCCAGCTGACTGGCAGGTCACCTCTGGAGTATTGCAGGAATACACAGGAGCCTGGGTTGTGCTCGATGGATACCACTTCGACCCTGGATACCAGCACATGATTCGGGAGGCAGGGCACCCGCTGCTCGTCATCGACGACACCGCACACCTTGAGCACTACTGCGCTGATATCGTCTTGAACCAGAACCTTGACGCCCATGAGCTTCACTACCCCTGTGAGCCGGATACACAACTGCTTCTCGGCACCGAGTACGTCCTCCTCCGGAGGGAGTTCCTCAACTGGCGCGACTGGAAGCGCGAGATCCCCGAGGTGGCTCGAAAGGTCCTGGTGACGATGGGAGGCGGTGACCCGGAGAATGTGACTCTGAAGGTGCTCGGTGCCCTTGACACCGTAGACGTGAGAGGCTTGGAGGTGATAGCGGTTGTCGGGGCATCGAACCCGCACTTCGAGAGCCTCCAAGCTGCAGCCCACTCATCACGGCACTCTGTACGGCTGATCAGCAACCCAGGCAACATGGCAGAGCTGATGGCGTGGGCCGATTGTGCCATCTCGGCAGCCGGGAGCACGTGCTGGGAGCTTGCGTTCATGGGATTGCCAAGCGCATTGATCCCGCTTTCGCCAAATCAGAAAGAACTGACTGCCGGGCTAGCCAAGCTTGGGCTTCCTG
>PUMK01000182.1 GCA_003551325.1 Candidatus Acetothermia bacterium
GGCTCGGCCTGCTCCTCGCCTGATCTGGAGCCCAGCCACGTACTCACGGCGATCAAGGTCCCGCCCTCCATGGTGCATGGCAGCTTGCGGGTCAGCACGGGTCGCGAGACGACCGACGATGAGATCGAAGCGTTTCTCGATGCTCTGCCGCGTGCCGTGGCTTCGCTCCGTGCATACTCTCCATTCAAAGTAGGTGATGCAGATGTACACTGATCAGGTAATGGACCACTTCCGGAATCCCCGCAATATGGGAAAGCTCGAGGACTACTCTGCTGTGGGGAAGGTTGGGCAGGTAGTGTGCGGTGACGTGATGTGGGTCTACATAAAGGTCGAACCGGACGATGAAGGTAAGGACATCATCAGCGACATCTCTTGGGAGACCTACGGTTGTGCTGCTGCTGTGGCAACCTCGTCGATGGTCTCGGAGATGGCACGGGGAAAGACCCTGGAGGAGGCCATTCGGATCACCAACCAAGATGTGGCTGAAGGCCTGGGAGGGCTCCCGCCAGTGAAGATGCACTGCTCTGCGCTTGCTGCAGACGCACTGAACGAAGCCATCTACACGTACCTGACGGAGCACGGTCGTGAGATCCCGGCGGTTCTGGAGCAGCGCCACGCGCGCGTGGCCAAGCACATGGAAAAGCTGGAGGAGCGCTATGGGGCTTTGCTTAAGTCCCAAGGCGCATCAGGAGAGGAAAGCACCGCATCATCCTGAGGTACTGCGCCGCGCGCGAGCGCTCGTTGCCCGTGCTATCCGGGGACGTGCCGCAGGATCAGCCGCCCCGGGCGAGGACCCCGAGGTAGTACGGCCAGACCACGATCCCGAGGATGGCCTGCCACCACAGGAGTTCAGCGAACGCGATGCTGAACAGCCATCCACCGAACCACAGCATGCCTCCCAAGCTACCCGATTCGATCACGTGTCGCTTTGCCACCGTTCCTCCTTGAGCGCAGCGCTCATTGTAGCATGTTTCTCCACGCTGGTTGCGGAAACTGAGTCGCCTAAGCTGGTCAGCGCTGGACTGCGCACTGGATCTTGAACACGCCTGCGCACAACGAGATCTGCGTGTACGTTCCCTCCAGGCCGACCTTGGCGAGGCGGGGAAGTGTCTCGTCGGCTGCCCAGTAGAACTCGTCGCTGTCCCAGAGGTCCTGCCAGCGGTGCTCTGCTCTTGTGCGAGCGTCCACGGTCGGGAACGCAATGTCCCCTACGACGACCGAGCAGCCTGCAACGAGATGCGTGGCCCACTGGAGGAGCAGGGAGATCTTCCTCGTCAACGGGAAGTGATGGAGGGCGTACGAGGAGACGATGCTGTCCACTTCGATCGGAAGGGCTGCTGGCCAGCCATGGTTGAGATCAGCTTGGAGCAACCGTGCGTGGGGTACCTTCTTCCGAGCTTCCGCAAGCATGTTCGCGGAGAAATCAACGCCCCACACCTCACACCCGCCGTCGGACAGTCGTCTGGCGAGCTCGCCCGTTCCGGTTCCCATATCGACGACCACCATCCCCGATCGAGGTGCGCAGAGCCGCTCGATCTCGCCGAGCACGTTGCTGTATCCGATGGATGGAAAGTCTTTCTCTTCCTGAACCGCAGCGTCGTAGTGCGGTGCCCACTCGTCGAAAGGGCGGGCCTGCTCGCCGGTCAAGTTCATGATCTTGGCTCCATTCTACTTCCCGAGCGGCGCCATGGAGTTCACGAGGTCAGCGTCCTTGGTGTGTTGACAGTAGCGTCCATCAGCACGGTGGGCGTCTCCGCAGTGTCCACAGCGCGGGAATCACGCACGCACGCGCTTTCGGCAGACGATGAGCTGTCGTTCGGTGCAGGTGCCGAACGGCGTGTGGTCGTAATCGCCGTACTTCTTCTCGATCCGGAAGCCGTTGTACCCGAGCAGCGCATCGAGTTCCTGAGGGAAGTACATACGCATGGCCAGCTCCTCCACCAGCTGGTCAGGTCGGTCTGGCAGGTCGTAGTGAAGTTTGACGTGGTTGATCTGCGAGGCGCTGTTATAGCAGTTGCTCTCGCTTACCCGCACCTTGCCCTTGCCGTCCGGGTCGGGGTACTCCGTGTGGGGGAACCGTGTGTCCGGGTTACGGAGCAGGATGTCCAGGCGAGGGGTGAAGACATCGATGATGAACGTACCTTCGTCATGAAGATGGTGCTCGACGCAGTTGAGAAAGGCCTCCAGATCCTCGAGATCCAGAAGATGGCATAGCACGTTCGCCGGCAGGATCACGAGCGGGAACCTCCTTGCAAGGTTGAACGACCGGATGTCCGCCTGGACGAACTCCACGAACAGCTGCTCCTCCGCACACTTGCGGTGTGCCTCAGCGAGCATCGAATCGGACAGGTCGACCCCCGTTACCTGGAACCCCTCCTTGGCAAGCGCCAGGGCCACACGTGCCGTGCCGCAGGCGAGCTCGAGCACTGGACCGCCATGCTTCTCCGCTTGACGAATCCAGAACGGCAGGTCCTCCTCGAATTCCCACAGACGGTCGTAATGCCGGCCGTCGAAGTACAGATGGTCAACATCTGCCGGTCGCAAAGCTTTCCCCTCCAGTGGGGGACTATAACGCCTGAGGAGGTCGCTCTCGAACCGCATGGACCGCTCAAGCGATAAGCCATCGGGTACCTTGTCTCGATCTGCGAGCGTTGCCAACGCTCAAGTGAGGGCTCCCCCGGACGGTGATGAGCTCCGCCTCGCCGGCCGCCACCTCAGAACCCGAGCTTGTGGCGCCAGTCGACGGTGTTTCCTGGGCGGTAGAAGCGTTCGACCAGGTGGTGCATCGTCTCAGGGGAAGGCCAAGACGAGTGTTTCCCCGGGTGAAGGGAAGCGAAAACTTGCTCGGACAGCACTTGAGCGAATACGTAGCTCTTCGTGTCGAGAGGATGCAGAAGGTCGAACAGCTCGAAGGCACCCAATGTGTCGTCAACCCCGAGCCATCGGCGGCTTACGTCCCTCCAGAGTTCGGCAAAGGAAGCGTTCGGTTGACGCAGCGCCTCCAGCGTAAACATGGAGTCCCGCATCAGGAGAAACAAGCTGAGCGTTTCGCGATCCCGTTGTGCTTGGATCGTAGCGTCGATCAGCTCCGATGGGATGCCCGCCGCTTGGGTGAGCAGATCGCGTTCCTTCAGGAACTGCGGCCATAGGTCGGCCATGATCTCCCGCGACAAGTGGTTGTCGATAAGGAGTTCTGAGTCGACAGGGCAGAAGCAGTAGTAGACGGCGTGGCCGAACTCGTGCAAGAGGTAGAGATGCTCCTGGAAACCGCTGAGCCTCCGGTTGAGCAGAATGCGTACGTCTTCACCTGGACGGACACGATAGCAGGCGCCGGCGGAGGGGATATCGGAACCCTCGATAGAGATCGGCAGTTCGTCAAGGCAGGTTCCCATACACTCCAGGATCCCCCGCAGGAAGCGTCGTCCCCCTCCCCGCACGAAGCTCTCCAGTGACTGGCCGCAACATTCCCGCAGCATGAACAGGAGGTCATGCGCTTCCACAGCCCCGTCAAGCGCCGCCCCTATGTCGGCAAGCGCTCGCTCCCAGCGTGGCCATAGTCGGTCGTGTGTCCTGGCGAACAGCCTGTGCAGTTCTTCCTCCGCCAGGCCCTCATACGTGAGCTTTGCCACGACGTAGTCGGCATAGCCCTGTCTCTGGGCACGTTCGTTGTAAACCAAGAGGAGATCGCGGCAGGTGTCCTCTGTTGCCGTACTCACGCGCGCGAGCTTCTCCAGCGCCTGACGACGTACCGACCGATCAGCGGCATGGGCAAGCGCATGCCTCACGCCGCCGAGGTCGAAGGAGCTTTTCTTCTGCCGAACGGCGGCCTTCGCTCGGAGGAGCAGGGCGTCGTTCTCGATGGATGAGAACGTGATCTCGCGCTCGAGGAGTTCTGCCTTCCTCTGGAGCTGCTGATCGTTGTGCGTGGCCGCTGCAGCGCGACAAGCTTGTGCGTCCGTTCTCAGCTGCGGTTCGCTCAGGATGGCGTTGAACTGCTGTCGCACGATGACAATCTGGTCGCTGGCCTGCGCGTCTCCTTGGTCCTCCCGGTGCTCGAGCTCCGAGAGCATGTTGCTGAGTTCGTATAGCCTGCGGTCGGCGTCTTCAACGCCGCTCTTGCGCACCACGCCATTGCCCGACATGACCTTTCCCCCATGGTCCGGTCCGGTGAGAATGTCGTCTTCGTGCTGCCCCATGGTGGTGTCTCCTTGTGGAGGATCAAAGGTTTCCTATGGGCGAGCCAGGCTGCGGGGGTTCGCCGATCCGTCTGGCGCAGGAGGATAAGGCCAGAGTTCAAAGTCCAAGAGCGTGTCGCCGTCGAACGTGAAGCGGCCGCTAAAGGGCTCTCCCCGAAGCATCATGGGGAACCACAGCCGGTCGTCCTGCCACATGCAGTCGAAGGGGATCTGGTCGATGGGGGTCCACAAGGGGATGGCTTCGTCTGACGCTCTGGGTACGCCTTGCATGTCGCCTGCTCGGAATACGTGTACGAGAAGCGAAAGCCCGTCTGTGAACTGGAAGCGTAGGTCCCCGCAGTGCTTCATGTCAAGCGGCATGATGCCGAGTTCCTCCTTCGCCTCGCGCTGAGCGCACGTTGCAGGCGACTCATCGTCCTTTAGGTGTCCCCCCGGTCCGTTGATCTTCCCAGCGCCAAGGCCTCGTTTCTTGTGGATAAGGAGGACCTGATCGTCGCGCACGACGAAGACGAGCGTTGCACGTCGCTCCGCTCTCCAATTGGACCAGTCGATGTCGTTGATCCTCATGCTTCCCCCAAAAAAGGTCCTTCGATGCCTAACCCTTCTGCTCGGTCATCCGGAACTGTGCAGGATCGTACCCCTGGACGGTCAGCCGCTCGAAGATGCCCTCCAGGATTTCCTCGGGTAGCGTGGGCGTTCGCGAGAGGATCCAGCCAAACGTCCGTGAAGGGTGGCCGACGACAGCATAACTGTAGTCCGCGGCTAGGTCGATCACCCAGTAGGGTGCCGCGAACAGGGGAAGACCGAACAACGACACGAAGCTCACTCGGAGCTTCGCGGGCTCGTCAGTGGTACGTGCCAGGCCGCGTGCCTCGACCAGCCGATCGTCCCGATCGAAGCAGCGGTTAAGCACTTCCA
>PUMK01000351.1 GCA_003551325.1 Candidatus Acetothermia bacterium
ATCGCCCTCTCCGAGGCAGATGTGGGCCAGGTACGCGCCGGGCAGCGCGCCACGGTCACCGTGGACGCACTCCCTGGCCTGGCATGGCCGGCCGAGATCGTGGAGGTCGGTCTGCGAGCGACCCAGGCCTCAGGATTCGCCGGCGGCCGCACGGTCCCGGCCAGGGTTCAGCTCCTGCAAGCCGACGAGAGGATCCTCACTGGATTCTCGGCACGCGTCGAGGTGGTCGTCTCCGAGGCCCGCAACGTCCTGCGGGTGCCCATCGAATCGCTGGTCCAGCACACGGCCCCTCCGTTGGCCGATGCAGAAGGCAACGAGGCCGCCTCGGTGACGACGGGCGACGTCACTTCGCGCTTACCCGAGGGACTCCTGGATTCCCGTGCGTTGGGTGAGGGAGAAGAGCTCCGAGACCTGCTGACTGGCTTCCGGGAGCGGGCTGCCTCCGGGACCACGATGCCGGCCGTGCCGGTGACCTCGTCCCTGAACTGGGCCGTCTACGTGCTCGAGGTCGGTGAGCCCGTGCTCCGTCCGGTGGAGATCGGGCTCACAACGGCGCAATTCGCCGAGGTTCGCTCCGGGCTCGCCGAAGGGGAGACGATCGTCCGCTACCCCACTTCGTCCTCCGCGCAGGCCGGGACAACCACACGGACCTCTTCCGCCCCTGGAGGGATCTTCCGCTAGCCATGGAGGACCTCGTGCGGGCCGAGAAGGCCACGAAGGCCTATCGCCTTGGAGAAGTCGAGGTGTGGGCCCTGCGTGGGGTGGATCTGGGCGTCCGCCCGGGGGACTTTCTGGCGCTCACCGGCCCATCGGGGTCGGGGAAATCCACGCTCCTCCACCTCATGGGCGGACTGCACCGGCCCACATCCGGCCGGGTGTTGCTCGAAGGACAGGACATTTCGCGCTTCCCGCGGGCTGAACTGGCGCGCCTGCGCGGCCGGAAGGTGGGGTTCGTGTTCCAGCAGTTCCACCTGCTGCCTCGGTCGAGCGCGGTAGCCAACGTCGCGTTGCCCCTCATGTACGCCGGCCATCCACGCCAGGTGCGGCGCCAACGTGCCTTGGCGTGCCTTGAACGTGTGGGGCTCGGCCCACGGGCGGATCATAGACCTGGCCAGCTGTCCGGGGGCGAGTGCCAGCGTGTGGCGATCGCCCGCGCCCTTGCCTGCGATCCGCCCCTCGTCCTCGCCGACGAGCCTACAGGCAGCTTGGACACGAAAACCGGAAAGGAGATCTTGCAGACCTTCAGGGGACTCGTGGACGAGGGACGCACGGTGGTCGTGGTCACACACGAACCTTATGTGGCGGCCTTCACCCAGCGCCAGGTACGCCTGTTGGACGGCCGCCTGGAGGACGGCGATGGGACTGGCTGAGCGAATCCTCACGGGGCTGGGCGCGCTGTGGGCGCACAAACTGCGCACCGGCCTCTCCGTGCTGGGGGTGGTGATCGGGGTGGCCGCACTCGTCGCCATCGTCTCCATGATCCAAGGAGCGACCGCAGAGATCAGCGGGCAGATCGTCGGCCTGGGGGCGCGGACGATCACCGTAAACCTCTACCCCACGCGTGTCCTGCAGGCTGGACAGGCCGCGGGTTTCCTCGCCGAGCAGATCTCCGGCGAACTCCGGGCGGCGGCGGCGGTCGCGGAGGCCGTGCCGATCAGCAACACTTCGGGAGAGGCCCAGGTCGGGTTCAACCAGACCTCACCCCTGCGGGTCATCGGTACCACCACGGACTACGCACGGCTCTTCGAGTTCTGGCCAGCTCAAGGGCGCTTCCTCCACCCGCTCGATGAGGGCAAGTCGGTGATGGTGCTGGGCGCCCGCCTGGCGACCGAGCTTCTGGGACCGGGTGAGCACGTGGGTCGGGACCTCGTCGTTAATCTGCACAACGAAACCTTGGTGTTCCACATCATCGGAGTGATGAACCCCCGGGGCTCGGTTGGCAACTACGATGTGGACGGACAAGCGTACGTGCCCATCTCGCTCCTCCAGGAGCTGTCGGGCAACCGTTACTTCAGCACCTACATCCTCCAGGCAACGCACGAAGGGCAAGTGGACGAGGCCGTGGCGCAGATCGAGGCCATCCTCGACCAGAAATTCGTGGACTTGACCACGACCACGGCCACGGTCGCCGGCAGAGGGGCGCAGCAGCTCATCGGAGCCATACGCGCCACGACACAGATCGCCCCTTACACCGTGCAGGCACAGCGAGAGCTCATCCTGGCCTTCGAGGAGTCGACCCGCACCATGATGCTTATCCTGGGAGGCATCGCCGCCATCTCCCTGCTCGTCGGAGGCATCGGGATCATGAACATCATGCTCGTGGCGGTGGTGGAGCGGACGCGCGAGGTGGGGATCCGGATGGCTACAGGCGCCCGGCCGGGGGACATCCTGGGGCAGTTCCTGTTCGAGGCTGTCCTGGTGTGCATCGTAGGCGGGATGCTCGGGCTTCTGCTCGGCTGGCTCGCAGGGGCAATCGGGGCACGCGTCGGCGACTGGCCGTTCGTCCTCTCCCCTCTACCTCCGGCGATCGCCATCGCCTTCTCGCTCCTCATCGGCGTCGCGTTCGGCATCTACCCGGCGTTCCGCGCCTCACGGCTCGACCCTGTGGACGCCCTGCGGCACGAATAGGCACCTCATAAGAACGGACGGCAAGTCGTTCAGGGACGTCACTGCTGAAGGCCCGTCCTGCACGAAGCTTCTGGTTAGGCTGTCTCGCTCCACGCAACCTTGAACGGAGCCTGTCCTGTCTCGTGCCCGAGTACTCCTGCATCGCAAAGCCAGCCATCCTGTGCAGCTAAGCTCCAGTCTCGCTGCCTCCCCGTTGCACTCACAATGCCGTGCGAACCAACGCCGGTCTCCATCGGCTTCAGCTGTCCAACGCACCAGTCTGCTGGAGCTGGAGAGGCGGCACGACACAAGCGAGTACGCCGTTCCGCTAAGTCCATCGGGCAAGCGGAAGCGGGGGGCGTTGTTCCCCCCCGCTTCCGCCCCTTGCTGAAGGAAAAGCCAGGTTCGCCCTAGTTCACCAACCCCGCGCGGCGCATCTGGCGTCCGCCACCGTTCCCATGCGGGCCGTTCTCTTCGCCCAGAAGCTGCTGCAGCCGCTGCTGACGCATCTCCTGGCGCATCTCTTCCCGCATCTCTCTCATGGGCTCGCACTCCTCGCTACACTCAGCGGCGCACACCTGCGCCCTGGTCATGGTCGCACGGTGCTGCATAGCGAATGCCCCGAAGGCCACGAGCCCTACCATCACCACAACGATGCCTGCGGTCTTCCACTTTGCCATTGTCTTCCTCCTTTGGTCGTGCCTCTCTTGGAGGCCAGCCATACCCTAGCAGAAACTTGTGAAACTGTGATGAATTCCCGAAAGCACCTCTCGAACTGGCGGTGCGGGTCGGTACGCGGGGAGTGCCTGTCAGGGCGGGCGTGCGGCGCGGCTGTTGGGTACGTCTGGCCCGGGTTCCGACGAGGGAGTCAGGCGTCCTCACCGGCGTAGGGCACAGTGAAACCGAAGCAGGCGCCCTCGCCCAACCGGCTCTGAACCCAGATCTGTCCCCCGTGCGCCTCGACAAGCTGCTTAGCGATCGTGAGACCCAGGCCTGCCCCACCGCCACAGCTGCGTGTCCGCGCAGGGTCCGCGCGGTAGAAGCGCTCGAACACGTAGGGAAGGTCTCCCTCCGGGATGCCCTCACCGGTGTCCGTCACGTGCACATGAACCCAACCCTCGCGAAGCTCCGCCGAAACGGTAACCCGGCCTTCTGCAGGTGTATGCTCGAGGGCATTCCAGAGAAGATTGCGCAGGACTTGGATCATCCTACCTGGGTCGACTTCCACCAGAGGCAAGTCCTCAGGCAGTGCCTCCACGAGCTCCACGCGACGCTGCTCCGCCTCGCGCTGCACAACAGCCATGCCTCGGCGTACCAGATCGGAGAGGGCCACCGACTGCGGCGCAAGCTCCAGCTGCCCCGCCTCAGCCAGCGAGAGATCCTGAAGATCATGCACCAGCCGACCCAGGAGAAGTGTCTCCTCGTGAAGGGAGGCCAGGAGCTCGGGGCTCGGGTGCATCACGCCTTCGCGCATTGCTTCCAGGTATCCTTGTAGGTTTGCCAGCGGCGTACGCAGCTCGTGGGCCAGGTCGCTCACCATGTGCCGCCGGAGCGTCTCCTGCTCCTTGAGCTGAGCGGTCATCGCGTTGAACGCCCGGCTCAACTCTCCGATCTCGTCGCGTGTGGTTGCAGACACATGCTGGTCGAGGTCCCCTTCCTGCATCCGACGCACGGCCTGGGTCAGGGACTGCACCGGTCTCAGGGTGCGCTGTGAGAACCAGATCACAAGCGTGGTGCCGCCGGCCACGGCCACCAGCGCTGCCCAGATCACGGAGCGGGTCAGGGCCTGTAGGAAACCCTGCTCAGCCGCAGCAAGGCCGCCGGGCAGGATGTACAGTGTGCCCACCGCTGTGCCGCGAGCAGTCACAGGTACCGCTGTACCGCGCCCGGGCGTCACGTCCGCGCCTGATGGCAGCTTGCCCATGGAATCGAAGATCACCGCACCTTGAGGGTCAGCCAAGACCGCACGTTCCCCAAGCAGCGCCGCGATCTCCTCAAGCAACGGTTGGGCCCCTTGCCAATTGCGATGACGTTCGTGATGGGCTGCCAATACGGCGGCCATGCGATGAACCTGCGTACGCCTTCCGTGCTCCACGTAGCTGACGAACTCCTGGCTCGTCGTCAGGCGTGACACCACGGCCACCGTACCCACGGCGAGGGCCACCACCGCCACCATGCCCACCAGAAGCCTTGTGAGCATGCTATGGCGCACCGGAGCCCTCCTCGGCGACGAAGCGGTACCCCACTCCAAACACGGTAGTGATGTAGCGCGGTTTTCTCGGATCGGGCTCGATCTTGCGACGGAGGTTCTTCACGTGCACGTCGATCGTACGCTCAAACCCTTCGAAGTCGTAGCCCAGTGCGGTGAGGATTAGCTGTTGACGCGTGAAGGCTCGCCCAGGCTCTCGCGCCATCGCCTCCAGAAGTGCGAACTCGGTGGGGGTCACGTTCGTCGGGCGCCCCTCCAGGGTCACCCGATGCGCGC
>PUMK01000329.1 GCA_003551325.1 Candidatus Acetothermia bacterium
GAGCGAATGTGGCCCTTCAGCTTGCGGTCGTCAAGCCAGCGGCCGCGCCACGGGCGTCGGTTGACTTCAGCGTGTCCGTGTTGTTGCGGTTGATCTAGCCAGGGGAGTCCGAGAGAGGGGGCGCCTTGTCCCCCTCTCCTGTCTCAGGCAGCGAAGGCTTCGAGCCATTGCGCGTGGCAGGACGGTGCGTCAGTTCCTAGCCGACACAAACCAGCTGAACGCACGCGCCAACTGCATAACCTCATCGAGCTTGGCTTGCAGACGCTCAGCATGCCGGTGCCAGCGCTGAGCTTCAGCCTCTAGACGGCGAACCTCAGCCTCACGCGCTGCCAGGTGAGCACGTAGTTCCTCAACCAGCTCCCCGTTCGACGTGCAGGTTGGCGCTGTTTGACGTACATCCTCTGCGCCGTTGCCGTCTATCTCAGCACGAATCCGTGCAGCTGCTTGACGTACGGTTAACCCCTCTGCACGACGCACGTCCTCTAACCGACGCAGCATAGCCACGGCGCTGCCGTCGAGTTCTAGTGCGTTCTTGTGTGCACGATGCACGTGCGCGCCCACAACTGCGCCGAGCGCGTCAAGTCTGAGGCGCACAGCGCGCTCTGACACGCCAAGTGTTCTTGCTACTGCTGATAGGCTAGCCATGATGCGCTTAACGTACTGCCCGCCAACCACGCCGAGCACGAACGCCCGTACAACTGCTGGGGGACGTCCAGCACCGCATGACGGACGGTTGGCGTCTGCCCAGTGGAGTCCTACGATGGACGTGTGCTCAGTCGAGAGTTGTCCTGCGGACTGAGAGGAGGGGAGAAGCGATGAGACGCGCCTCGCGCTTTGTCAGGCGCCGTTCGGTCAAGGCAGGGCTGTCGCCGGGGACCCTGGTCCACATAGGGAAACCCTCCGCTGAGCCGGTGGGGATCAGCTGTATCGGCTACGACCGGGAACATGTCAGGGAGCATGAGCTCGACCTGTCCGCGCTGGGAGAGCTGGAGCTCGCCGCGGGTGGGGTGACGTGGATCAACGTGGTCGGGCTGCACCGGACCGAAGTCGTCGAGGCATTCGGGCACAAGCTCTCGCTCCATCCCCTCGTCCTTGAAGACGTGGTCAACTCCGGGCAGCGCCCAAAGCTTGAAGACTACGAGGGTTACGCGTTCATCGTCCTGCGCATGCTCGACTCCGACGAGCCTTCGGGCGAGGTCAGGGACGAGCAGGTCGCTATCATCCTGGGACCGCACTGGGTGGTGACGTTCCAGGAACGGCCAGGGGACGCGTTCGATCCTGTACGAGAGAGGATCAAGACGAACAAGGGGCGCATCCGCAAGATGGGAGCGGACTACCTCGCCTATTGCCTTGTCGATGCCGTAGTGGACAGGTACTTCGCCGTGCTGGAGCTTATCGGGGACCGGCTGGAAGAGGTGTCGGAGGTGATCATGGGTAACCCGGACCAGGCCGTGCTCCGGGAGTTGCACGATCTACGCCAAGAACTCATGGTGCTCCGCAAGGCTTCCTGGCCTCTACGGAACGTGCTCCATCGCATGCAGCAAGGACAGGCGCACCTCATCACCGACGAGACGAGCGTCTTCGTCCGTGATGCCTACGACCACACGGTGCAGATCATCGACACGGCGGAGACGCTCCGCGAGATGACGACCGACCTCAGGGACATCTACTTGTCGAGCTTAAGCAACCGGATGAACGAGACGATGAAGGTCCTCACCGTGATCGCGACGATCTTCATCCCACTGACGTTCCTCGCTGGCATCTACGGGATGAACTTCGCCTTCATGCCCGAACTCTCCTGGCGCTACGGCTATGTGGCCGTCCTGGGCCTCATGGCCGCTGTTGCAGGGGGCATGTTGCTCTACTTCCGCCGTAGGAAGTGGCTGTAGGTGTGCCCGGCATCGCCTCGCAGCTTCCGCTTCAGGCCGACTCAGTCCGCACCACAACGTTGGTGGCTGCGGCCGCAAGACCGATGCCGGCTCCGTCGAGCGCCTTCTTCCCTCGTTCTTGAAGCGACAGGCGCACTTGGCCCGCCTCGGTGGCGCTGCGGCACCAGGCCCGCAGGGTGAGCACCACCCCATGTTCACCGAGTTCGCTCACCGGGCAGTCGACCACACGGCTGACTCCGGCCAGGGAGCGGGCGGTCTCGGTGAGCACCACCCGTGCCTCGTCGATGTCGGCTTCGTAGTCCAAGCCGAAGGGCACCACGGCCATGACCTCGCCTTGCGAGAGGTTCACCGAAGTCTGATGTGCCATGACACTGTTGGGCACCACGATGCGACGTCCATCTGCGGTGCGGATCGTGGTGTAACCAAGGGACATCTCCGCGATGGTACCTGTCTCGCGTGTGTCGAAGGCGGTGATCTGGACCAAGTCGCCGGTGCGAAATGGCCGATGCAGGAAGAGCGACGCCCCGGCGAACAGGTTCCCCAGCGTGTTCTGCGCAGCAAGCCCCAAGATGATGGAGACGATCCCCACCTTGGCCAGCACCGCGGTGCCCAGGAAGCGAAGCACCGGCACGGTGTAGGTGTAGAGGATGATGGCCACGAGGAACAGGAAGACGCGGGCGAAACTGACGAGGAGCCGGGCAGCGGTGCGGTCGATGCGGTCCTCGGGATCGTGGCGCAGCACCCGGTCCATCCCGCGGCGAACCAACCTGCTGGCGAACCATGCGGCAGCGAGGTAGACCACGGCGTAGAACACCGCGCCTTGGGCCGTGTGGGGACTTGTCATCTGCTGAAGTACGTCCAGCACGTATACCTCCTTTGTGGGCCCAGTTGATGAACGGGCGGCCTATTGTAGGACGGCGTGATCAGGCTGCGAAAACGATCCCCCCTGAAACGGGTCTAAGGTGTGAGCTAGGATTTGGGGAGAAGGAGGTAGGGGATGGTAGTTTTCCTCTGGATGAATGCACCCGTCCGCCATGTCCAGCCAACCTCGCGCGGGGTTCGAAAGTTGTCCAGTAGGGCGTGCCATATAGATCAGATCTCCTCTGTGCTCCAACGCAGGTACTCATCCGCATCTTTGAGCTTCAATGAGCTCGGCGGGGATGGTCATAACGTGCCGGGTTTGAAAACAGTCCTCTCCGGGGAGCCAGCTCCTGCAAGCACCTTTGATTCTGCGTTCTGGCGATCCGGCGTCCGAGAGCAAACGAACGGCTCGTACCCGGGAGACAGCCCCTCTAGATGTTGTGCTAGAATAGGCAGCGGGAGGCGAGTCTACGGCAACTCGCAGCGCGCAGCCCTCCGGGACAGAGACGCTCCGTAACTACACCGCACGGTACATCCGAAACGAAACCGGCCACACGGGACAGCCGGTGGAGTGGCCAGAGGCGATCACCGAAGGAAAGACGCTGGATGAGTGTCGCGAATCGATTCGTGATGCACTTGTCGAGATGGTCGAAGGGCGCCGAGAACTCGGTAAGGAGATCCCGCCAGGTGGGGGCTTGCTGGAACAGCTACCGGTCGAAGTCTGAGGATGCCAGTCAAGAGACGTGAATTGATCAGCTATCGCGCGGTTCACGGGTTCTACCTACTGTGCGAAGGGAGGAGACCTTCCGTCTACACGGATGGTATAGGGATGGTCCCCATCAAGCGGCAGCGTGAGATCGACCGCATTACGGCCAATTGGCGGTGCGGGCAGGCCGGGTTTGATCCTGAGTTCTGAGCTATCGGAGGTACTCCCTCCCTCATGAGACTCAAACAGTGCCGCGGTCAGCCACCACACACAGTTCCTTCACCCCGAAGCGGTTCCGCAGTCGGTCCACTACCGGAAGGAGGGTCGTGACATCCGAGGCGTTACCCGCCCATTGCTCCGAAGAGAGGGGTCGTCCCTGGTCATCGAGTATCTCCCCGACCACCATTTGCTTGCGGTCTGGTCGCTTGTCCTTGCTGTGACCGTACCGCCCCAGCTTCTCGCCGCCCTTCCCTTCGAAGTAGAGGCTCGCGGTGTCGAAGACGACGAGGTCAAGGGTGGTGAGCAGGTCCCGCTGGCGAGCGAACAGCGCATCGGTAGACCAGTTCGTCCCGAGCTGGGGAGAGCGCCCCACGCCTGCGGAAGCCTAGATCTCGTCTTTCTTGGCACGACGTAACGTCCGGACATTGGCACGGTCCTGGTCTCTGGCTGTAGCTTCCTTGGCCTGGATCAAGTCTTCCAAGCCCATGTACTGAGCAGGCGCCGCGCCGAATCGTCCTTCCACTCTGTTTCCCCAGTCCACTTCGAAGTTGGGGCATCCAGGTGTCTGGACGTGTACGCAGATCCGCACCGGAGCTACTCCCAGCTGGATGATCCAGCCTGGCTCAACCAGGTCGTCGACGGTATAACCGAAATCCACACCGCCGAAGAACTCGCGCAGAGCCGCCAGCACACGTTCGGCGTTGTCGGCGGTGGGATCGACAAAGACGTCAAGAACCTTTGTCGCTCGGGGACGCGCGTGATAGGCCACCTCGCTCCACGTGCCTACTCCGCTCCTTCATACCTTACAAAGGTAGCAGGATTACCTCGTGCAGGACGAACCAACGCGCCCGTCGACCGCGGGGGAAGTTCGCCAATCGAGGAATGTGCCCTGGGGCACAAGAATCTTAGGCTTGACAAGCGTCACGTGACGCGTTTTGGTTCGTGGGTGATCAAAACCTTCGCGGACCGGCACACCTTCGCATCCCCCGGGGAATCGTCTCCACAAGCTCCGGGGTGACCGGGGAGGTCAGCACGCGATTGCCATCAACGACCAATGGGGCATTTGCTTCCGGTTTGCTGAGGGCGATGCTTACGATGTTGAGATTACGGACGATCACTGAGGAGGGTGACCCATGAGCATTCCCAACATGAGGAAGAAAGAGGTTCGGCCGATCCACCCAGGTGAGATGCTGCGGGAGGATTTCCTTCCTGACTATGGCCTTACAGTTTCGGGACTCGCAGAGGCGCTCGGCGTTTCACGCCAGACCGTAAACGAGCTTCTTCGCGAGCGGAGATCAGTGAGCCCGCACATGGCGCTCCGGCTTTCACGTCTGTTCGGCAACTCGCCGGAGTTCTGGCTCAACGCGCAGCGGGCTGTGGATCTGTGGGAGGCAAGCCA
>PUMK01000148.1 GCA_003551325.1 Candidatus Acetothermia bacterium
AGACGGCCGGTCCGGCTCGCCGAGCCGTCCAGCGTCTCCTCGCTTTGGCCTAGGGATACGGCCTCGAGTATCGAGGACTGCGCGTCTTCCGCTTGCCCATGATGGAGCTCGTACAGTTCCTGAGCGGCTCACACCGGAATCGGCGATTCTTCGCGGTCCTGGTGGGGTTCGAACCATCGCTCCTCGGGCTTGGACACATGTGCACGGGGGCAGCTCCGCGGGGTATTGTGCCTTTGGAGGTGTCCACTATGAGACAATGTCTGAGAGGATGTGCGGCTGTGCTGGCTGTGGTGGTGTTGTTGGGTCAGGGTATTCTGGCCGACGGACCCTGTGTGTTCACCGTGCAAGCGGGAGACTCCATCCAGGAAGCAATCGACATGGCGACTGCGGGTGCGGTGATCTGTCTGGCAGAGGGCACATGGCAGGAGAACCTTGTGATCGGCAAATCGCTCACGCTGCGCGGTGCTGGGGCGGACCTGACGACGATCGAAGGTACGGTATCCGGCGCAAGCGTGCTTTCGATCAGCAGCCGCACCGAGATCGTGGTGACGGTGGAAGCTCTAACCGTGACAGGAGCTCACGGGTCCTGGGCCTACGGCATCAAGCTGGACGGACGCCCCCGGTGTACCCTCCGTGAGGTTGCTGTGCACGCTAATGCTTCCAATGGCATCTATGTGATGGACGCTACCCATGTCCTGATCGTGGGCTCATCGGTCACGGGCAACCGCGGTATGGGTATCCGCGTGCAGCAAGACGCCCAGGCGGAAGTCAGGGACACCACCGTCGCGGGGAACAGCGGAGACGGTCTCTCCCTGACGGACTCTGCCCAGGTGACGTTGGTGGATGCTGTCATCCGGGGGAACGGCGGCGACGGCGTTGCCGTACTCGACACCATCGACGTGGCCATTTTGGGATCGATCATTGAGGCCAATGTCCGGGACGGTCTCTCGGTTCGGCAGTCCTTCGGCTCAACAACCGAGACGCACGTGAAGGTTACCGGTACGACGCTCTCGGGCAACACGGGTTACGGACTCGCCCTGTACGGTTCCGCTCAGGTGACGGTCACCGACTGCACGGTCGCTGATCACGGGAGGGACGGCCTGCTGCTCTCCCAGACGGTGGTGGTTCTCATCGGAGGTTCACGCATCTTGGGCAACGCCTCGCGGGGGATCATCATCCAGGGTTCAGCCCAAGCCACCATCGAGAACACCTCGGTCCGTGAGAACACGTGGCAGGGTATCCTCATGTCCGATTCGGCTCAGGCCACCATTGACGGGGCCATCGTCAGCGGCAACGCGTCCGACGGCATGTACATGCAGGCTTCAGCCCGGGCCACGGTAGAGCGAAGCGCGTTCGCCGACAACGGGCGGGATGGGATTCTGCTTGCGGGCACGAGCCGGGCTACGGTAACGAATAGCGAGTTTGCGGATAACGAGCGCGATGGCATCCTGCTCACGCACGCTGCTGAGGTTGTCGTTGGTGGGTCGCGCATCACCGGCAATGCGTCACGTGGGATCAGCCTGTTGGAGTCTGCACGAGCCTCCGTCGACGACACCGCGATCAGCGGCAATGGGGTGCAGGGTGTCTTCATGGGCGGGACTGTTCAGGCCTCGATCACGGGATCGACGATCAACGCAAACACGTTCGATGGGTTGTTCCTGCGGGATTCGGCCCAGCTTACGCTTGAGCGAAACGCGATCACCGCAAACGGCAGTCGAGGCGTTGCGCTGTTCGAAGAGCCGTGCTTCCCCGACGTCGCGGATGTGTTCAACGGCCACGTGACTGGTTCCGGCAACATCATCCCGGGACCCGATGGGGAACACGCCAACGCGACCGCGTTCTGCCCGGATGTGTTGGCCTTCCTTGTGTCCGAGGAGGGTGGGGAGCTGGACCGTAGGAGGTGACGCAGCCACGTCCCTCACGGCCTGACCGAGTGGGTGTGGGGCAGACCGCGTTGCGTACCCACGGCGTTGATCTGGCCGACCCTCGTCAGGAGTTCCAAGGGAGACCCAGGCCAGGGAGGGTCGCCGGATGTGGGCGGCGCGATCGCTTGCAGAGGCACGTCTCCAGCGATGCCCAGGGTTTCCGCGAAGGTAACGCTAGAGAACCAGCGTGGCGACCCCGAAGTAGAGGAGCACTGTGGAGATGTCCGTGATGGCCAGGGCGATGGGGCCTGCGGCGATCTTCGGATCGAGTCTGAGCGCGTGCAGAAGCGCCGGGAAGCTGAGACCGAACGCACCGGCTGCGGAGATGCTCAGGACGAGGCTTGTGGAAAGGACGAGGGCCATGATGGCCTCCCCGCGCCATAGCCAAGCCACCAGGCCTACGACGCCGCCGCAGGCCAGTCCCAGCATGGACGCGGTGGTCACCTCGCGACGGAGTCTTCGGCCGTACCAGGTCCAGGTGGGCATCCTCCCACGCAGATCATGGATGGTCACCGTGGCCGCCTGGATCGTCACGCTCTCTCCAAGGCCCAACACCAGGGTGAGAAAGAAGGCCAGGGCCAGGCTCTCGCCCAATGTGGCTTCGAACACGCTGCTGAGCAGCGCAGCCGTGAGTCCGCCCAGGATGGTTGCTGTCAACCAAGGAAACCGGAAACGAAACGCTCGCACCGGTGACGCCTCACGCACCTGCGACACCCGGAAGCCGATGCTTTCAAAGATCCTCCCTGTGTCGGAGAAGTCGATGTTCTCTTCAACAACACGGTCGGCATCGATGACCCCCAACACCCGTCCCTCATCGTCGACCACGGGAAGCGCAAGATACCTGTGTTGTAGGAACAGTTCACAGGCGTCGAAGACAGAGGAGGTGTGAGGGATCGACACCACGGGGCCAGTCATGATCTCGTCCAACCTCTGATGGAGTTCGGCCGTGAGCAGGCGTCGCGTGGGAGCGACGCCCAGAAGCCGCTTTTCCTCGTCCACCACGTAGAAGTAGGCAATCCGCCCCAACACGCTGCGTTCTCTGATCTCATCGAGGACGTCGCGCACCAGCATTGACTGAGGGAAGGTAGCAACGGGCTGCCGCATCAACGCGGTCACGGGTTGGGAGACGGGACACGAGGGGCCTGAGATGTCGTTCAGGCGTTCCAACAGGGACCTCCTTCTACAACAAATGCCGTACCAACGAACGTGGACAGGCTCACCGGATCCTCGTAGCACTGCGTACCGCTCGCACGGATTGTACACGACGTGGCCTCACATCCGGCTGTTCAGGGGTTCACCCACGGTTCGGATTGCTTGCCCGCCGAACACGCTCATCCACGGCCCGCGCGGTTCGTTCCTGTGGTGCTTTTGCTCCAGTGCATGTCAACAGGACGTGCGGACGTGTACCATAGGACACATCACCGTAGTGATGGGGGGACGGCAGCATGATCGAGCATGACGTGAAGCGCAAGGACGTACCTGATGTGATGTGCCACGACTGTGGGAAGCCGCTGTGTGAGGCGGCAGGGTATGCCACCTACACCCGGGATGAGCGCAAGGAGTACAAGTGCGACGCGTGTTACGCGGCTGACCCCGTGCTGCGGCGACGCACGGAGGTCTACAGCCGGGTTGTGGGTTACCTGAGGCCTGTCGAGCAGTGGAACGTCGGGAAACAGGACGAGTTCCGCGAACGGAAGACGTTCAGTGAAACTGGTTGAGCACGTCGCATCGGGGTGTTCTGATGGGTCGTACGGAAGGCGGGTGTGCTCGCGAGGAGGTTGGCCAACGTGCTCAACGAGTGGCGGGTATCCTTGTGAAGCAGGACACCCGTGGGGAGCGGGGAGCGATCGGGTCATCCGCTGCGTGCGGATCGTTGACAGATCGTGGGAGCCGTGCTAGAGTGAGAATTCGTAACGGTGGGTTTTCCGGGTTGGCAACGGGATGTTCATGCAGGCAGGTGGTCAATGTCGCCGGAGTCTGCCGAGGATCGGCGGGCCATGGCTGAGTCTCGCGGGTTCGCTTCATCCCTAGTTCCACGTGGGCTACAGCGCGCAGGGTGGGGAGGAGCGTCTTCTCCGGGCTCGGGAGAGGGGTTAGGCTGAGGAGACAGCTGTGAAGAGCACGCCCAGGTTTGTGTTGGGTAGACTCCTACAGACGATCCCCATTGCTTTCGGCGTCTCGCTGGTCACGTTTCTGATCCTGCATCTGACGCCAGGTGACCCTGCCCGCATCATGCTTGGTCCGTACGCCACCGAAGAGGCCATGGCGGCGATCCGCAAGCAATACGGGCTCGATCAACCACTGCCGATGCAGTATGTGACGTGGTTGGGGAACATCCTTCGCGGCGATCTCGGCATCTCCATCCGTTACAACAGGCCGGTGGTCGAGTTGGTTAGGGACAGGGTGTTCCCCACGTTGGTGCTTACCCTCTCCGGATTAGGGATCGCCGTGTTCGCGGGCAGCATCCTCGGGATCCTGGCCGCCCTGCGCCAGAACACCTGGGTGGACTACCTATGTACCGTGCAGGCCATGCTGTGGATCTCTGTTCCCTCTTTTTGGTTGGGAATACTGTTTATCTACTTATTCGGACTGCAGTTGCGCTGGGTTCCGATTGCTGGTATGGGTGGTTTTGTCACGTTGATCTTGCCGGCGCTGACGATTGGCTTGCAGGAGGAAGCGTGGTACGCCCGCCCGATGCGAGCGGAGATGCTCGGTGTGTTGAACGAGGGTTACATCAAGGCTGCCCGAGCCAAGGGACTGCAGTACTGGCGGGTCATCTTCAAGCATGCTCTGCGCAACGTGATGATCCCGATGGTGACGATGCTTGCGCTGCGCCTCCCTTGGGTGATCGGGGGATCGGTGGTGGTAGAGGTGGTCTTCGCCTGGGGTGGTATGGGATCGTTGCTCGTCAGCAGCGTGCTAGCCCGTGACTACCCGGTTGTGCAGGGGATCCTGCTCATGATCGCGATGACCGTGGTTCTGGCCAATCTCTTCGCCGATCTAGTGTACACGTTGATCGACCCGCGCATTCGTGTGAAGGGAGGCACGAAGTGACGGAGGGACGTGGTGCCACCCCCCGTGAGGGAGAGCTGAACATTGCTGAACTCAGGCGGGAGATCGCGTCCCTCAAGCAGAAACGGACGAGC
>PUMK01000098.1 GCA_003551325.1 Candidatus Acetothermia bacterium
CGTGCTCTCGGGGCTCATGGGCACGGCGCTGGGTGTCCTCTCGGCGTACTATAGAGTTCTGGACAATGTTCTGATGCGGTCCATGGATCTACTGCTTGCCTTCCCTGCCATCCTGCTCGCGCTGGCGTTCATGGCCATTCTCGGGCCTTCTGAGGTCAACGCCATCCTTGCCTTATCCCTTGTGTACCTTCCGCGGACCGCCCGGGTGTGCCGCAGCCAGACCTTGGCGATTCGAGAGGAGGACTACGTGCAGGCGGCGAAGGCGCTCGGCGTGAGCGACCTGCGCATCCAGTATCGCCATATCTTGCCGAATGTTTTCCCGGCGTTGCTCGTCCAGCAGACGCTGGTGTTCGCTCTGGCGATCCTGGTGGAAGCGGCGCTGAGCTTCTTGGGTGTGGGCACGCCGCCGCCGGCTCCCAGCTGGGGCAACATTCTCAACGACGCCCGTGATGTCCTTCGAGTGGCACCGTGGATCTCCATCGCCGCTGGTGGCGCGATCTCCATCACGGTTTTGGCCATCAACCTTGTGGGCGACGGACTCCGTGACGTGCTCGATCCGAAGGCGTGGTAACGTTTGAAGCAAAGGGGGAGGGAACATGCTGTTTGACCGATGGGCGATAGGGAACATGGAGCTTGCAAACCGATTCGTGCGTTCAGGGACCTCGGAGTTCGCGTCCGATCCCGCGGGCTTCCCTGGAGAGGCATTGAAGACGATGTACGTTGATCTCGCCAAGGGAGGCACCGGGTTGATCGTCACCGGCTACGCGTACATCCGCGAGGACGGGCGCTCCGATATGGACCAGAATGCCCTGCACACGGATGAGCTCATTGAGCCGTGGCGGGCGATCACCGCTGCCGTGCACGAAGCGTCCCCAGAGTCTCGTATCGCTGCGCAGCTTGTGCACGGAGGGCGGCAGTGCAAGCCCAGCGCCACATGTGCCACATTTGCCCCCTCTGCTGTGCACGATCCCCGGTCCGGCATCACGCCGCGTGCCATGACTACGGAGGAAATCGAGGGTGTCATCGAATCTTTCGCCGCTTCCGCGTTGCGGGCTAAGCGGGCAGGTTTCGACGCCGTGCAACTCCACGCCGCGCACGGGTATCTGATTTCCCAGTTCCTCTCCCCGCACACGAACCGACGTACCGACGAATGGGGAGGGTCCGTCAGCAAGCGGGCTCGTTTCGCCGTGGAGGTCCTCCGGGCCTGCCGAGACGCGGTTGGTGAAAGCTATCCGTTGTGCGCCAAACTGAACTGTACGGATCTCCTGCCGAGTGGGATCGGGCTGGAGCAGGTGGCAGAGACTGCCGCCATCCTGGCCGATGCGGGATTGGGGGCCATCGAGCTGAGTGCCTGGATGTACGAGGCTCCTCTGGAGTTGAGTCCTTCCAGGAAGGGTGACCTGTTACCTTCCCAGGAAGCCTACTTTCTTCACGAGGCCCGGGCTGCGAAGCGAGATCTCCCTAAGGACTTCCCGGTGGGCCTCTGCGGCGGCATTCGCTCTCGGGCAGTCATGGAGCGACTACTGGAGGAAGGGTTTGCGTTCATGGCGCTCTCCCGCCCGTTCATCGCTGAGCCTGATCTGGTCAAGCGTATGCACGCGGGGCAACCGCGTGTGGCCTGCGACTCCTGCAACGAGTGCATCGAAGGCGAGCGCCATCCCATCGTGAACTGCCCTCCCGTTCGGGAGGGACGTCTGTATGAACGCATCGAACACCCTGAGTGGGCGACACTTGCGTCGTCCTAGGAGGGCACAACCGAGCCTTACAGGCGCCGCCTACCGTGATGTCTTGGGGAGATGCCATCCGCGATCTTCTGGACCCGCGTACGAAGCGCGTGGTGTGAAGCGGTGATCTCGACGCGGGTCCGCAACGGTTATGGGCAAGGGAGGCGGAAGTTAGATGCACTATGATCTTGTTCTTGCGGGGGGGACAGTGGTCGAGCCCTCGCTGGGTGTTCATCGTTGCCTCGACGTGGGTATTTCTGACGGCAAGGTGGTCTATCTTGACGAAGGAATCCCCAGCGGAAGCATAGGGCAGTTGATCGCTCTCGACGGGGATCTGGTGACCCCGGGCATCATCGATCTGCACACGCACGTGTATTGGGGAGGGACGCCCTTGGGTGTTCCCCCGGACTTGGTGAGCGAACACCACGCCGTCACCACGTTGGTTGACGCCGGGAGTGCGGGTGCCGGCAACATCATGGGTTTCAAGCAGTACGTCGCTGAGCCAGCGTACGCCAGGGTGTTTGCATTTCTCAACATTGCGTTCCCCGGCATCATCGCCGCCGTCTATGATCCCGGGAGCTTCGTGATTGTTGGGGAGAACGATGGGTTGCGGTACGACATGGTGGAATCGGCGATCGACGCATGTCGAGCCTTTCCGGAGCTCGTTCGTGGTGTGAAGGTCAGGGCTAGCCTGGAGGCAAGCGGGGATCAAGCGTTGGAGCCGGTGAAACTGGCGCTTGAGGTTGCGAGGGCTGTGGACAGACCGCTGATGGTCCACATCAACGTCCCACCGCCCGGACGGGCAGAGGTGCTCGGCCTCTTGTGTAAGGGGGACATCCTGACACATGCTTTTCGGGGACACCCTAACGCCGGTGTCGACCGGAAGGGCAGGGTGACGCCTGAGATGTGGGAGGCGCGCGAGCGAGGCGTGATCATGGATCTTGGGCACGGTGGCGGAAGTTTTTCGTGGGATGTGACTGCGCAGATGCTGGAACAGGGCTTCCCCCCCGACGTTATCAGCAGCGACATCCACCTGTCCTGTCGGTTTCATCCCACGTGGCCAGGGATGCCGGCGTTCAACATGCCCAACGCGATGTCCAAGCTCCTGAGTCTCGGCATGGAGATCGATGAGGTTATCCGTGCGGCCACCGTCTCGCCGGCCGCGGCGATCGGGCAGGCGGGCAAGCTGGGTACGCTTGAGCCGGGGTCGGTGGCGGACGTGTCCGTCCTTCGGATCGAGGATGGAAGCTTCTCCTTCTTCGACCCGTTCTCCGGTGAGAGGAAGGGTACGAAAAGGGTTGTTCCCCGATTTGCTGTTGTTGGCGGACGGCTCATGGCGCGGGAAGGCAGTGCGTCATCGAGCGGAGAACCTGACGGATCACATGGCGTGCGTGCTTGGTGATGGGTCTACGGACTCGGGTGGGAAGGGATGATATGAAGACGGATGCCAGTGGGCCAACGATCTACGAGGAACTTGGGGTTCGCACGGTGATCAACGCGGTCGGACCGTTCACCAGATATGGTGGGTCGCTGATGCCGCCTGAAGTGGTCAGAGCGATGGGAGAAGCCGCACAAGCGTTCGTGGACATCGACGAACTGCTGGACAAGGCTGGCTGTCGCATCGCGCAGCTTGTGGGCGTGCCAGCGGCGTTCGTGACAGGCGGTGCCGCTGCCGCCTTGGCGGTTAGCGCAGCGGCATGCATGGCCGGTGCTGATCCCGTCAAGGCCATGCAGCTACCGGATACCCGTGGGCTCAAGGACGAGATCATCATGCTACGGGTGCATCGCATCCACTATGATCAGGCGCTGCGGGTGGCGGGGGCGCGGATCGTGGACGCTGGCTTCACGGATTGGTCCTCGGTAGGGGATCTGGAAGCGGTGCTGACCGAGCGCACTGCGGGCGTACTCTATGTGGCCAAGTCCGAGAGCATGGCTGGATCCATTCCGTTGCATGATGTGTTGGCGTTCGCGCGGCGTCACGAGGTTCCTGTTGTGGTGGATGCTGCCGATGAGCTTCCTCCGGCATCCAATCTGCACCGATTTGTGGCCGAAGGGGCGGACGCCGCGCTCTACAGCGGTGGCAAAGACCTTCGAGGTCCCCAGAGTTCAGGGCTTATCGTGGGAACCAAGGACTTCGTCGAGGCCTGTAGGGTTCACGCTTGTCCTCACTATGGGGTTGGGCGGCCCATGAAGGCGGGCAAAGAGGAGATCGCGGGGTTGGTGAAGGCTGTTGAACGCTATGTCCAAGGGGACACGGATGCTTATGTGCGTTGTCTGAGGCAGGCGGTGGCCTATTTCAGGGAGGCGTTTGCCAGCCTTCCCCATGTGCATGTGGATGCGGACCCAACACCCATCCCCGGTGAGCCCGGATCGTATCGCTTGCCGTCGCTCCAGCTCAAAGTTGATGGTGGTGCGCTGTCGATCACGGGAGCGGAACTCGCCCGCAGGTTGTTCGAGTGCGATCCGAGGATCGTCGTGGGGGTTGCTCCCTCAGGCATTGTGCTGCGGCCACAGATGCTTGAGGAGCACGAGCTTCCGATCGTGGTGGCGCGCGTCCGCGAGGCACTGACTGTCTAGGTTTCCGGGCTTCGGACTTGGGGACGCTGGTAGACAAGGAGGATAAGGCAATGGAACACAGAGTGACAGTGGAAGAGAGGATGCAGGAGCTCAACATCGTGCTCCCTGAATGCAATGCACTGAAAGTGGGAATGCTGGAGCGTGCGCGGAGAGTGGACGATCTGGTTTTCGTCTCCGGTCACGGGCCTGCGGGCAACGACGGTGGCATGGTCTACCACGGCCGTGTGGGGGCGGATGTCACATTGGAGCAGGGTGTGGAAGCGGCACGACTGTGCACGATGAACTGTCTTGCGGCCGTGAAGGCACTGGTGGGTTCGCTCGATCGCGTGGAGCATGTGGTGCGTGTCCGGGGCTTCGTCAGCAGTGCACAGGACTTCTACCGTCAGCCGGAGGTGATGAACGGTGCCTCCTCCGTGCTGCACCAGGTATTCGGGGACGACGGCAGACATGCCCGCACAGCGATCGGGACATCGGTGCTCCCGGGGAACATTCCGGTCGAGGTGGACATGGTGGTGAAGATCCGTCCGGACTCGTCATAGGCACCCGCCCTCAGGCGTCATGACGCTGTGAGGGACAGGGTTATGCGCTTTGACTGCCACGCTGAGATGCGTTAGACTGCTAACAGCTTACAGCCGCTGGGGAGGATCCGATGAAATCGCTGTATCGATGGGCGGAACTCACATGGGAGGAGATCGGAGCTCTGGCGGGCCCCGACGCGGTGGTGGTGATCCCGGTTGGCTCGGTGGAACAGCACGGACCTCATCTGCC
>PUMK01000162.1 GCA_003551325.1 Candidatus Acetothermia bacterium
GTGGACGTCCCCTGCCCTCCGGCACGGTGGTCATGGGCGAGGTGGGGCTCGCTGGGGACATGCGTCCCGTCCGGCGGGCACCCGAGCGCCTCCGTGAGGTGGCAAGGCTCGGTTTCAAGCGGGCGGTCCTCCCTGTCCAGAAGGTGCCCTCATCGCTATCCTTAGAGGTAACGACCGTTCACACGGTAGAGGAGGCTGCCCAGGCACTGGAGTTGATGTGAGACCGATGGCCCCACAACGCCCCGAACAAGAGGAAATCCTCGAGCGCACCGCGCCCGGCACGCCACTGCGCGATGCCATCGACCGCATCGTCGAACTGGGACGGGGAGGGCTGATCGTCATCGCTGAGCGTGACACGATCTCACCGCTTATCGCCGCAGGGTTCACCTTGGACGCCCCGTTCACACCTCAGGCCGTGGCCGAACTGGCGAAGATGGACAGGGCCGTGGTCGTCGACCTGCCGCTGCGGACCATCCTCTATGCCAACGCACACCTTGTCCCCGACCCCTCCATTCCCTCTCACGAAACGGGCACCCGACACAGGGTTGCCGAGCAGACGGCCCGCCAGCTCGATCGGGCCATCGTTGCCATCTCCGAAGAGCGGCGCCGTGTCACCCTGTACATGGGACCCTGGGAGCACGAACTCCAGGAACCGTTGTCGCTCCTTCCCCAAGCGTCCCAAGCTTTGCTGATCCTCGACCGTTACCGGGGCGAACTGCGCGAGCTGCTGAGCGAGCTTGCCCCACTGGAGTTCGAACGCCGGGTTCTACCCTACCATGTGGGCTCCGTGATCCAGAAGATGATCCAGATGCTCGAGTTGGAACAGGAATTGCGGAGGTTGTTCGTGGAACTCGGCACCCATCGTGAACTCCCTGAACGTCAACTGCGCGGGCTTATCCGTGGCGTGCGTGAGGAGGTAGAACTCATCATCATGGACTTCCAGCGCCCCCCGGTCCGCCCGGCGCGGGAACTCCTGGAGGAGGTCATGGCCCTGGACAGCGAGGAGCGGCTTTCTCCTGAGGCCGTGCTCAAACCGCTCGGGTTCCGTGAGGAAGAGGACCTGGAACGTGCGATCCCGTCACGGGGCTACCGGCTCCTGTCCAAGGTGCCACGCCTTCCCATGTCCGTGATCGAACGGTTGGTCGACGAAATGGGAACCCTCGACCAAGTGGAGCGCACCAATCATCGACAGCTTCAGCGTATTCGGGGAATCGCTGACGTCCGTGCCCGGGCCATCAAGTCCGGCCTGCAGAGGTTCAAGACCGGTTACGCATCGTCATTGGAGGGACTATGAGCTACGAGAACGCGATCCAACAGGCAGCCAGCACCCTCGCAGCGCTGGGGTCACCGAGCACCGCCGTCATCCTCGGATCAGGGCTTTCTGAAGTCTTGAAGCTGGAGGACCCCCGTATCGTGCCCTTCGACGGAATCCCCGGCTTCCCCCGCACGACGGTCACTGGCCATGCTGGAAAGGTCGAGGTAGGTAAGGTGGGTCGCGCCACGGTGCTCGTCCAGCGTGGACGTGTTCACTACTACGAAGGGCACGCCATGGCCGATCTCGTGTTCCCGATACGGGCTTACGCCCGCCTCGGCATACGTCGTCTCGTCATCACCAACGCGGCGGGGGGGATCTCTCCAGAGTTCGATGCGGGGGACCTCGTGTTGATCAGCGACCACATCAACATGATGGGCGACAATCCACTCAGAGGTCCAAACCTCGAGAACCTGGGCCCTCGGTTCCCGGACATGACCTACGTCTATGACCCCGAGCTTCGCGCCGTTGCGCGTGCGGCAGGCGAGCGCTTGGGCATCACGCTCAAGGAAGGTGTGTATGTGGCCACCATGGGACCCTCCTACGAAACCCCGGCGGAGATCAACGCCTTCCGTGCGCTAGGGGCCGACCTTGTGGGCATGTCGACCGTGCCGGAGGTCATCGCCGCCCGGCACGCGGGTCTTAGGATCTTGGGGATCTCGTGCGTCACGAATCTTGCAGCAGGCGTCTCCGGAGAACCGCTATCCCACGAGGAAGTTGTGGAGACAACGCAGCGTAAGGCCGCTGAACTCGGCAAACTGCTCGGTGAACTGGTCCAACATCTGATCTAGGCGGGGACGGAACGCCCTACTCCTGGTCCTTGTGCCTCTTACCGAGGTAGCTACCGAGCCCCATGAGCCCCACGAACAGACCCGCCACGAACACCATGTGCGCAACCATCCCCAGCGCCAAGGACATGGGAAGGATCCGGATCTGCGAGAGGAACACCGCCGCCCAACTGGCCAGCATGAGAACGAGGCCGGTCAAGATCAGCTTAAGCGGACTCCTCGTCAACGGGCACCTCTCCCTCGCGGTACAACCAGCATTCCACCTCGTGTCCGGCAACCGGCTGGAAAGCGGGAGGCTCGTCCACATCGCAGACGCCCTCCATGAAGTGCTTGCACCGGGGGTGGAAGCGACAACCTGAGGGTGGCCGGACCAGGCTTGGGGGTTCACCTCCGGGAACCTCCTTGATGATGTGAGCGTTGGCCGCGTCCGGGTCGGAGATCGCGGTGAGCAATGCCTGCGAGTACGGGTGCAACGGGTTGTGAATCAGTTCTTTGACCTCCGCCTTTTCCACCAGCTTGGCAGCATACATCACGAAGGCGAACTCCGAGAAGTAGCGTACCGTTGACAGGTCGTGCGTGATGTAGATGACACCCAAGTCGTGCTGTTCCTGAATGCGTCGCAGAAGCTGCAGCACCTCGACGCGTACTGACGCATCGAGCATGGAGACAGGCTCATCGGCCACAATCAGCTTGGGTTCGAGCACCAATGCGCGCGCGATGACCAAGCGCTGTTGCTGCCCACCGCTGAGCATATGCGGGTACTTATGGATGAAGTCGCCGTATGGGATGAGGCGCACTTCCTCGAGCACCTCGCGGATCCGCTGCTCTTGGTCCGTTTTCGGTACCCCATGAATCTCAAGCGGCTCACCGAGGATGCGCTGTACGCTCATGAACGGAGGAAGCGCACCGTAGGGGTCCTGTTGAACGAACCCCACATTGGCCCTCACCCACGCAAGTCCCTTTCCCTTCTTCTCGCCATCGAGCTTCGTCCCGGCGATCGTCATCTCGCCCGACGTGGGAGGCACCAAACCCAAGAGCGTCTTGGCCAGCGTCGACTTGCCGGACCCGCTCTCTCCGACGATGGTCACGGCCTCGCGCCGCGCAAGATCAAAGCTGACACCGTCCACCGCCTTGACATAGCCGGCGTGGAAGAACCCCCACTTGCGGAGTTCATACCATGTTCGCAGCTCGCTCACAGAAAGCAGTGCTTCGTCCGTCATCTCCCCTGCCTCATACGTGCAACCAGCACTTGACCCAGCGACCGTCGCCTACGTCCTGGAACGGCGGCTCCTCGGTGCACTTCTCAAACCTCGACGGGCATCGCTCCGCGAACCGGCACCCCGTGGGGGGATTGAGCAAGCTCGGCGGCTGCCCGGGGATGAAGTCCAGTGCCTTGTCCTCTCTCAGCGTGGGCACGCTGGCCATCAGCTTCCTGGCATATGGATGCAGCGGTTCGCTGAAGAAGGTACCCGCATCGCACAGCTCGACCAGCTGCCCGCCGTACATCACCGCCGCCCGGTCCGCCAACTCGCTCGATGTGGCGATATCGTGCGTGATCAGGATGAAGGTCATCCCCAGATCGCGTTTAATGCCCTTGAGCACGTTCATGATGTTCGTCTGCGTAAGCACATCCAGCGCGCTCGTCGGCTCATCGAGGAACACAAGATCCGGGTTGGCGATCAGCGCCATCGCCAACACCGCGCGCTGGCGCATTCCTCCGGAGAGTTCGAACGGATAGCGCTCCAGGAAGTCCGTCGACACGCCCACCATCCGGAATGCCTCAGCGGCGCGTCCCAGAGCCTCTCGCCGGTTCGCCGCCTTTCGGTGCACAAGCAACGGTTCGGCCACCTGATCGCCAACCTTGACCACAGGGTTCAGCGAGTTCATCGCCGCTTGCGCCACGAGGGACATCTGGACCCAGCGGACTTGTTTGCGAAACCGCTCCTCGCCCAACTTCATCACATCGGTACCGTTGAGGAACACCCGGCCTGTGTAGGCATGCACATTGCGCGGTAGGAGTCTCAGGATAGCCCGCGCCAAGGTGCTCTTCCCGCAACCCGACTCCCCCACCACCACCATGGCCGGCCCCCGCTCGAGCGAGAAGGTCACCCCATCGACCGCTTGCACGGGACCTTTCCGGGTGCGGAAGTGAAGCTTGAGGTCTTCGACGTTGAGCAGCCCGTTGCTTTGGTCGGTCACGTCACACCCCCCTGAGTCTCGGGTTGAACACCCGGTCGAGCGAGTAGCCCAGAAGGGCAAACCCAAAGCCCGTGAACATCAGCAACACCGCCGGCTGGACCATCCAGTAGTAGTAACCCTTGTAGAGCGCCCCCTGGGCCAGCGCATCGTTCATCACCTTGCCCCAAGTGGGGAGAATCGGATCCCCGAGGCCGATCACCGCCAGGGTCGCCTCAAGGAACACGAACGTCGGGATCACGAGCACAAACTGCGGCAAGAGCACGGGAACGATCCGCGGCAGGAGGTACCGGAACACGATGCGCATATTGCTGGCCCCATAGGCCTGGGCCGCTTCGATATAGGGAGCCTCCTTAGCCTGGAGGAACATGGCGCGGTACGTCTTCATGGCCGCGCTGAAGATGCTCATGAAGATGATCAGCCCCAGCATCAACCACAGGCTCCGGCTGAAGAAATAACCCACCATGATCAGGATCGGCAAGAGCGGAAGAACCATGAACAGCTCCGTGAGGCGCTGGAACACACTGTCTACCTTACCCCCGTACCACGTACCAATCCCGGCGAGGACAAAGGTGCTGACGTTGGCACCTACGGCACCCAGAAACCCGAACGCCAGCGCCAGCGGCGCCCCCCACAGAAGCGCCACCATGATGTCCCGCCGCCGGTGGTCCGTACCTGCAAACCCCGCAATCTGCCCATACACCACGAGCCTCGCCTCCAGGCGGGACCCAGCCGGAA
>PUMK01000023.1 GCA_003551325.1 Candidatus Acetothermia bacterium
CCTCGTACCACAGCTCTACCCCCGCGTAGCCGTAATCACGAGCGAGTGCGATGCCGTCCAGAAGTGGGCATCCGCCGAACAAGCGCGAAGACACGGCGAACCTCAAGGCGAACCAGCCTTTCCCTCGAACACGACTTCGTGGACCAGCGTGTAGTGGTCCGCAAACTCGCGATCGATGCGTTCATAATCCCGGTCGCGGATGGCGGCGACTACGCGCTCGTGGAAGGCCAGAGACCGGCGTAGGTAGTCCAGCTCTTGCTCGGAGAGGATGCCATATGCCTTGAGACGTCGCCACTCCTTGCGGTTCATCAGCAGGAAAAGCTGGGTCATCTGATCCGTTACGATGCTGTTCCCACATGCTTCGGCGACGGCGAGGTGGAAACGACGATCGCTTCTTGAGTACGCCGGGCGGTTGTGGTTGGCGACAGCTTTTCGCATGGCGTCCAGTGCAGCGGCGATCCTGTCGAAATCTGCGATGGTGGCTTTCCTGGCAGCCAGCTTGGCGACCGAGGGTTCGATCAACTGCTGCCACTCGAAGATCTCCTCGGGATCGTCGCTGTTGTCAAGGAGGGAAAGGGCTCGGGAGAGCAATTCGCGCTGAACGGACTTGGTGTAGGTGCCCGATCCATGCCGACGTTCCACAATGCCTTCCATCGTCAAGACCGCGAGGGCTTCTCGCACCGATGTACGGCTCACGCCCGTCACTTCGCACAGTTCGCGCTCCGGCGGTAGCCTGGTGCCAACCGGAAACTGGCCTTCGAGAAGCGCCGTGACAAGATGCTCAAGAACGAGGAGCGACTTCCGTGTGTCCCCTGTTCGGCCAGCTCGCATGCTGCCCTCCCTTGAGAAATGGTATTCATCATACCAATACCAAGGGACTCTACCACGCATCCCGCCCGGGGGTCAAGGGTCAGAAATACGAGAAAGGGTGGAGCACTCCAGATTGTGCCGAGGGAAAGCGGGAGCCCCATAGGCATGTGCCTAGCGGACTGCGTCACGTGCACGCGAGCCTCAGTGGTGATCGAGCACGGTAGCTCCTTGCACAGTGAGCTTGCGGTTTGCAAGGGCATGGGCGTCAGGGCTGTACTTGAGAGCTCCGCGAAGCACCTGTGCAGCGAGCCGGGCCTACGGTAGACCCAACGCCAGGAGAGCTGCGAACATTGGCCATCGCATCAGTCAGGCGACTCCCTCACGCGTTCGGTCAGCGTACCACGAGCAGTCGTTCGACGCGTGAGCGCTCAGTGTGGCCCTCGGTGGCATGGACTTCGACCCAGTAGAGGTAGATGCCACCAGCGACGAGCCGGCCGAGATTGTCCTGGAGGTTCCACTGGTAGCTGGGTCCGGGTTGCCAGCCGCTGTCGTAGACGAGACCTCCGGCAAGGTCGTGTACCCGAAGGCGCAGCTCACGCACGTCTATGCCGAGGGCGGAGAACTGGGTGGTTCCGCCCTCTAAGACCGGGTTGGGGGCAGCCACTGCAACCACCGTCAGCCCTCCTTCTTCGGCGCCGATGTGGAGTGAGGTGTCCCCGGTCACGGGGGCTCGGTTGACGGTGCCGGAGAGGGTGTAGGTCCCCCCGGGAACGTCATGGGGCACGGTGAGCGTGTAGCGTACGGTCCTTGTCTCCCCGGGTGTGATCACGGGCCACCGCCAGATGAGCGTGTCGCCCTCCTGCTCATGGCTGGCACCGTCGTTGTTCACCGCAACGCCGGTAAGCCCTTCCGGGAGTCTCTCCCGGAGCTCGAGTCCGCCCACTTGGGTTGCTGGCATGTATACCGTGATTTCCACGGTCGTCTTGTCCCCAGGTAGGAGAGGAGCACTGTCGGAGACGGTGAGGCTCCGTGTGGCACGGGCTTGTTCGACGAACACGCGCAGGCGCCCCAGTCCGTACACCGGGTCTGGTCCAGGGTCCCCGAGATCCACCGCCCCGCGCACGAGACGCTCCCGGAGCTCGTCGTGCGGAAGCTGTCCCCCAGACTCCCTGGCCTGGGAGAGGAGCAATGCCGCTGCGCCGGCGACGTGCGGGGCGGCAGCTGAGGTCCCCCAGAACTGAGGGAAGGCGAAGTTCGTGACCCCATCGAGCGCGGTGAGGTCCGGCTTCAGGCGGCCATCGTTCGTTGGTCCCTGGGAACTGTAAGGTTGCTGAGGGCCCGTATACCAGTTGGGAAGACCGATCGCCCCAACGGTGACGACTTCGTCTGCGTTACCCGGGGCAAGGATGCTTGAGGAGGGGACATGCGGTTCGAGCGGATGGCCCAAGCTGAACAGCTCGATCGGAACAGGTTCCGGTGCTCGATGGGCACGTACGCGCACGGTGTAACGGCCCCGCTCGGTGGCCAGGTGCCGCACGAACTCGGTGGGGGGTGCAGTTCCGAGCTGACGGGTCTTTGACACAGCGACCGTGTTGCCCTGTGGGTCAAGAAGGTAGAGATCGAGGTCCGAGGTGGCCCTTGGCCACTCATCCCAAGTGAGCGCAACCTCAATGAGCCCGGGGAACTCGACCGTGAGGGCGAGTTCCGTTACCCCTGGGGTGAACGAAAGCCAGCCTGCGGAGTCGATCGTCGGTGTGCCGAGCCAGTGCTGGGTAGCATGGTTCCCTGCGGCGTTCACCCAGAGGATCCCCGCTGACGTGGCCGTGCGCGCGATGTCGGCGATCCCACCCGTCCCATCGCCGAAGCTCGTGTTCACCCAGCCGGCCGCATGCACGATGATGTCCACGCCCTTCAGCGTGCAGTCGAGCACCGCCTGTGCCAGATCGACCTCGTCAGCGATCCGTGCGAAGTGGAGCTCCGCCATCGGCGCCATGTTGTGCGCCACCTGGGCAACGGCTGTGCCGTGCGGCCCGCCCTGCTCAAGCCCGTCACCCGTGTAGTCACGGGTCCACGCGATCGCCCGGGGATGGAGTTCCCCCACGCGCTGTGCTTGGGTCAGGCCTCCAAAGCCAACGTCGATGATCGCAATGCGGACTCCTTGGCCAAGGACACCCTTGGCGTGGAACAGGCTGGCCCCGAGGAGCGTCACCCCCTCGGAGACGAGCCTCGGTTGGGGGACCTCCAGCGGCACCGGCCTATGCGGTGGGCGGATGTACGCAACGTCTGGAGTCTCGGAAGCTTGAACCAAGGCACTGATGGGAAGCCACGCCTTGGTGAATCCCGCGAACCCTCCCTCCACCGTGCCCCCAAGTGCGGTGAGATCGGAGGTGATCGATCGATCCTCTGCGTGTTCGACAACGGTGAGCACGCGCCCGTCACGCACCTCGACACCTTTGGGAGCCAGCGTTGTGGCGTGGTCGATGTCCAGGGCCACGAGCTCCCGGAGTGGCCAGGCAAGCCTTGGGTGACCACCCAGTACATGCGGCCCGCTCAGGAAGGCAAGGCCCACGAGCCACACCACACACAGGAGCGCGACCTTGATCGTCCGCAAGGGTCCTCTCATGGGGAAGCACTTCATGGCCACGCCATGATAGCGGAGGGTTGTGATCTGTGCGATGGGTTCAGGGAATTGGGATGTTGGCCTGTGGCCCAAGGAGGGCGGGCCAGAAGGCCCGCCCTCTCGGGTTCATGGGAGGGCCCCTACAGGGCTTGAGCGATGCCGTCGGCGTAGGCCTTGTCGGCCCTGCGGAAGTGCTCGAGCATCTTCTCCTGGATGGCCTTCGGCGTGTTTCTGAGCGAGCCTGCGATGGCCTTGACCAGGCGATCCTTCTCGTCGGGGGGTAGTAGCCGGTAGAGATTCCCCGGCTGGACGTAGTCGTCGTCGACGCCGCGCTTCTGCTCATACCGGCCGGCGTCGCCGGAGATCTTGAGCGGTGGCTCGCGGTACGCAGGGTTCGCCTCGGGACCGCCAAAGCTGTTGGGTTCGTAGTTAGGCGAGGCGCCTCCGTTATCGTCGAAGCGCATTAAGCCGTCCCTCTGGTAGTTGTGGGGTTTCGTCGCCCGCGGAGCGTTGGGCGGCAGGTGTTCGAAGTTGACACCGAGCCGATATCGATGTGCATCGGCGTAGGCGAACAGTCGTGCTTGGAGCATCTTGCACGGGGAGAAGGAGAGCCCTGGTGGTACGTTGGCTGGCGAGAACGCCGCCTGTTCGATGTCGACGAAGTAGTTGGCGGGGTTGCGGTTGAGCTCGAGAACACCGACCTCGATGAGTGGGTAGTCGCCGTGCGGCCACACTTTGGTCAGGTCGAACGGGTTCCATCGGTAGGTGGCTGCCTCCTCCTCAGGCATGACCTGCACGAACAGTGTCCACTTAGGACGTTCCCCAGCGGCGATCATGTCGAACAGCTGGCGGGTGTGGTAGTCCGGATCTGAGCCGGCGAGCCGGCTGGCCTCGTTCTCCATCATGTTCTTGATGCCCTGCTGGGTCTTGAAGTGGAATTTGACCCAGAAGCGCTCATTGGCGGCGTTGATCATGCTGAATGTGTGGCTTCCGTAGCCGTTCATGAACGGGATTCCTGCGGGGAGTCCTCGGTCGGAGAACAGGATTGTCACCTGGTGAAGCGCCTCGGGCACTTGGGACCAGAAGTCCCGTTGCGGTGCGTCGGCCTTGATGTTCGTCTGGGGGTCGCGCTTCTGGGTGTGGATGAAGTCGGGGAACTTGATCGCGTCGCGGATGAAGAAGACCGGCGTGTTGTTCCCCACGAGGTCCCAGTTTCCCTCCTCCGTGCAAAACTTGAGGGCGAAGCCACGCACGTCGCGCACGGTGTCCGCAGAGCCCTTCTCCCCAGCGACAGTGGAGAACCGTCCCAAGACCTCGGTCTTCCTCCCGATCTGTCCGAAGAGCTTGGCCTTTGTGTACTTCGTGATGTCGTGGGTTACGGTGAATGTACCGAAGGCACCCGCGGCCTTGGCATGCACCACGCGCTCCGGAATCCTCTCCCGGTTGAAATGGGCAAGCTTCTCCAGGAGATGGTGGTCCTGGAGAAGTGTGGGGCCGCGTTCACCAGCCGTCAACGAGGTCTGGTTGTCATCCACAGGGATGCCCGCGGCCGTGGTCAGCTGCTTGCGGTCCTCTTCCTTCATCGTGGCC
>PUMK01000095.1 GCA_003551325.1 Candidatus Acetothermia bacterium
GGAAGCAACAACAGAAGCGCAACACCATGCTAAGCACGCGAGGGAGTTCGGCGAGCATCTCAAGGGCATCACTGAGGATTACCAGATCTCCTACATCGAACTCGACCAGGATCTCGAGATCGACAAGGTGTGCGATATCTTCACTCGGATCAACAGCCGCGGCATTCGTCTGGACGTGTTCGACCTGATCAACGCGCTCCTCAAACCCAAAGGGCTTCAGCTGAAGCAAATGTGGCGAGAGGCAGCCGCGCGCCTGGAGTTCGTCGAGTCAGAGAGGATGAACGTCTACATCCTCGAAGTTATGTCTATCCTCCGCCAAGCCTATTGCTCTCCCAAATACCTCTACTACCTGCTTCCCGGCCAGAACAGGATGATCCGCGAGCCGGACGGGGCACTGCGCAGGGAAGTGCTTGTACCCACTGTCAAGGACTTCGAGAACCGGTGGCATCAGGCGGTGCAGGCGCTTGAACGTGCCGTAAACGCCCTGCGCGACCCTCACAGTTTCGGGGTTGTGTCTTCCGAGTACTTGCCCTACGTCTCGATCCTCCCGGCTTTTGCAGCCTTGCAGGAGGCTGCACGGGGGATCCCAGTAAACCGGCAGCTGGGAGCGGAGCGCAAGACCCGCCACTGGTACTGGGCAAGTGTTTTCACAAACAGATACTCAGGGTCTGTGGAATCTACAACCGCTCGGGATTTCATAGACGTGAAGAGATGGTTCGACGATGACAGTGCTGAGCCCCCGCTTATCGCTGAGTTCCGTGATCGGTTCAGACATCTTGACCTTCGACGCGAAACCAAGAGGGGCAGTTCCGTGTACAACGGAATCTTCAACCTTCTGGTGGTGAACGGGGCCAAGGATTGGATGACCGGCGCGTCGCCTCAGTACGGTGAACTGGACGGTCATCATATCGTTCCCAGAAGCTGGGGCCGAGAGCATGGCTTGGAGGATATCGATTCGATCCTAAACCGCACCGCCCTTACCGCCGACACCAACAGAAGGGTCATCAGGAATCGCCTGCCCAACGAGTACTTGCCGGAGTTAATCGCGCAGAATGGCGAAGACACCGTGCAGGCGATTCTGGCGTCCCATTTCGTTTCCCCTACAGGCTTCAACATCCTCATGCGTACGCCGTTCACGCCGAACGACTTCGAGGACTTCCTCTCCGAGCGTCAGCGCACGATCCAGGAGGCGATCGAGGAACTCTTGCTCAAGGAGCGTCTCGATCTATCTCCGCGGCTCCGAGACCTTGATGCCCGGGTAGAGCAGGTCGAGCTGGCTCTGCGTCGTCTGATTGCGAACAAACTCGACGGGGACAGCCGCCGGCTTCCTCAACACGTGCTGCAGAGAGTGGACGAGCGAGTCCAGCGGGCGATGAAACGTGATGCGGCGCTTGATCATCAGCACCTTATCACCCTTCCGGGCAAGCTTGAGTATACGGATCTACGTGAACTCCAGGACTGTCTATGCAACAAACACCAATGGCCGTTGTTCGAAGTGGACTTCGGGAACAAAGATACACTCGCAAAACGCTTTGACCAAATTGCCCAACTGCGCAACGCGATCCGGCACAGCCGCAGCGTTGACCAGGTGACCTCCAAAGAGGGAGAGGCTGCTCTGATCTGGTTTGAGAAGGCCGTGCCAGCCTGACAAAGCCGGGCTGAGGCCAAGTGCGACTGACGGATCCACTCAGGCCTGGATCCAACTGCACGTGATCCATACCTGAACCACTCTGGCCCTGAACAGCTGAACACATCACGCCTTCAGTGTCGCAGCATGACTACGTCCTCGGCCGAGCCATGGCGTTGGAGCTCCAGCCGAGGATGTGAAGCCAGTTCGCGCGAGGAGAAATGCATAATAAAGGGGAAGAGTGACGGGATCGAGAGCAGTGCTGCGAGCGGGAGTGTTCGGCGCTCGGTGGACAGCATGACAGCTTCAACAAGCCAGGGGCCGGTCCCATTCCCCTGGGCCAGCTCGAGTCGGCGGCCAGGCAAATAGACGCCGCGCGTTCCGCTCTCCGAAAGGACCCGCCAGTCAACAATGGATCGAACCGCGTGCCGTGTCGCCCGCGCAACCAGTTCCCGCTGGCCCCAAAGCTCGGCCGTGCGCCGGTTGATCTGCGCCAGTCCCGCGCTACCCTGGATCCGTATGAGCCGGCCGGCCGAAGCCGCGACGTCTCGGAAGAAGGGATAGGTGACCACGCACATGCCCCAATGGAGGGGCAGACTGGGCTGGGCTTGGTCCTTCGAAAGGAGAGCGAGAGCGTCATCGCGCACGGGAACCAGGTAGTCAGGAACTTGGCTCCAGATGTGGAGGAGCACAGTGATGGTCTTGTCCCTCGCGCTACGCGAACCCTCTCCTGCCACCTGCCCCTCGAGCAGTCGCCACAACCGTGCGCGAATCTGCGACGACGGCAACCCCTCCGCAACCCACTCGGCCGTTGCATCCAGCCAGGCGAGCTGAATCTTCCGGTCGAATCCCACGATCCTACGTTCGGTCTTCATCACGGTCTTCGCTTGATCTTCACCAGCGGCACGATGACTTCCTCCACGGTGATCCCCCCGTGGCCAACCACCGTGGTGCCTTCGCGCACGAAAGCCTTGCGCTTGGGAGCAAGCAGCGGCAGATACTCCTCAGGCAGGCCAGCCGGTTCCCAGGCAATGGCCTCCGGGAACCGTTCATGCACGCGGACCCGCAGTCCGGCGTCGCTGAACACACGTGCCCGTTCACCTCGCACGTCGGCGGTCGCGCCCTCCTTGGGGTGCCCGCACCCTGCCCCCTCGATGTTCCCGTGATCGGCCGTCAGGAATACCGCGAACTCGCGCTTCAGCAACAGATTGAGGAGCGACACCAGCATACCCTGCTCCGCCCACTGCCGGACCTGGCCGTGCATCCCTGCAGACCCCAGCTGCATCCCGTGCATGATCCTATCGACCTTGCCCACCACCAACCCAAACGCCCGGATCCTGGGGTGATCCACATACCGCTCCACACGCTGCAAGTCGTGTTCCTCGTTGATGCCCCTCTCGTAGCCCACCGCGTCGCCAGCAAGGCCTTCGTCCTCCCAGAAGCGCTGCCATGCCCTGCCGTCGTTGTCGGTCCTGCTGATGGAGTTCGCGAAGTAGCGTGGCGGGCGGCCATCGAAACAAGCCTGTCGGGAGACGTTGGTCAGCGTGGGAATCCAGGCGAAGATCGCATCCTCCTCCAGTCGGAGCGACGCGTCTTGTCGCTGTAGTACGCCCTTGACGACCGCCCACTGATCGAGTGACAGCCCATCCACGACAAGCAGCGCCACCTTTTCCTGGCGTGATCGCTCCATGTGCCCTGCAAGCCATCTCGGCACGTGATGGACCATTACGGGGGGGAGGGGGGGCTGATTGTGCAGTGTATGGAAGCGCTCCTGCGCCCACCCCAGAAAGGCCTCGTCCACCCGGTCGCGGAGGCCAGCAAACCGAGCCAGCTGTTCCACTGTGTACTCAGCTTCAGCCGAATACCGAAGGGCAACGAGCCGCCCCCACTTGAGGGCGAACTTCTGCCACGCCCGGTGTCGCGCCTCGGGCTCGGGGATGTCCTGCTCCACAGCCTCGAGCAGGCCAAGCCACCGCCGTTGTTGATCCTCTCTTGTGTCCACGCGCACGCCCGCAACCGCCCAGGAGTGCGCCAGAGCCGACACATCGCCGTGGGCCACAGGCTCGAGCAATCCTTCAAGAAAGAGGCTGTCCACATACACCCGGACGTCGTTGTGCTCAAACGGAAGATCCCGCGGGCCAGGGAGCACGAGCTTCCGAGAAGCGGTCACGTCTCGCATGGCCTGTTTGACTCCCGCAAGCCTGTCCAGGAAGACCGGCCACCGTTCCTGCAAGAACGCGAAGAACGCCTCGCGATCACGGACAAGCAGGTCCAGCGGCCATTCCCTGAACCGGCCGCCTTCGGTGAGCTTGGAGAAGAGGTGGTCCTCCAGTACCTCCGGTATCCGCAGGCGCTTGTGGTGCCGCTCCAGCAAGAACCTAAGGAGCGAGACATCATCTCGGATCGTATCGGGGTCCACGTTGAACACGTGTCGGAGTACGAAGCTGCTCGTCCTGTTGTCCCCCATCCTACCGGTCAGGCGATCTCGGCTCTGGGCCTCGTACAGGGCATCCATGTCGCTGCGGTCGAGTGCCCCCACGATCCGCAGGCTCAGACTGGGGAAGAGATCACCCAGGCTGAACGAGAGCTGCCTCCCCGCCTGGAGGAGGTCATAGGGCAGCGCTCGCAGGTCCTCGGTGGCTGCTCTCAACACCACCACCAGGTCCGTCATCTCTCCCCGATCCCACCGCGCCCGATACCGCGACTCGTAGGCATAGCGGAACGCGATTGGGTCCTCGTAGGGGATCAGCTCGAACCCTCGTTCTTCGATGCCCTTCAGCATCCCCTCCTCAAGAAGGAGCCCGTCGGGGTCGGCCACCAACGTAAGGCGCGAAAGCTGGGGGGTGAACTCGCGCAGAATCGCGTCGCGCCAACTAGCCATCGGATCCGCCTCCATCGACGCGAGCGAGCACAATGGGCACCAGCTCCGGCATCACCTGAGATCGTTCCTCGAGCTCAGCCCTCCACGCGACCTCTTGGGCTGCAAGTTGCCTTAGGCGGTGTTCGCGGACCGCGGGAAGCCCGATGCGCTCGATCGCCCGGCGCCGTGCCACGAAGGCGTACGCGCCCTTCTGCCGTTCACGAGCAAGCGCTGACTGATGCGCCTGGAGAAGGGCGTCGTAGATGGGCCTGCCGTGCTCGCGTGCCGCCGCCTCCACCCGCTCAAAGGTGTTCGTGCTCTCCTCCGCGTCTAGGTGCCCCATCACCTCCAGGGATTCGGCAAGTAGCTCGTCCCACACGAACCTCGCGGTGGGCCCGAGCACCCGCCCGTCCTCGTGCACAAACAGAGGCATCACACGATGACGGTTCCAGTCACGGGCGTGCAGGGTGATCTTCCACAACGACC
>PUMK01000166.1 GCA_003551325.1 Candidatus Acetothermia bacterium
CCTCCTCGCGGCCGGGGAAGCGAGGGTGTTCCGGTACCGCCATCCTTTACCGCGGGGGTTCCCGCTGGGCGAACTGGCCATGGCGGTTGTCTGCGGGCGTCGGGGGGGGCTGGTGGCAAACCTGACGCGCCTGGTGAGCTTCGGGCATCCCCGAGCCCGGGAGCTCCACGCACAGGTATTGCGCGTGGAGGAAGCTGCTCTTGACGCGAGTCGCCCGGGCGCATCGTTGGGCGAGATACTCCATACAGTTGAAGAAGCGTACGAAGAAGTGGGGCATCGTGAGGCCATGGAGGCGCACCACCAGGGAGGCATCGCGGGCTACCGCCCACGGGAGTGCGTGGCTATGCCTGGCATGCACACGTGTCTTGCTGAAGGGATGTGTGTGGCTTGGAACCCCTCGCTTCCCGGCGCAAAGGCGGAGGATACGTTCTTGGTCGGAAGTACGGAGCTGGAGAACCTTACGTTTGATGACCGGTGGCCCCAGATCGAGGTCGGAGGACGTGTCCGCCCCGACCTTCTTGAGGTATAGGATGCAGGATATACGCAGAATCTTTGCCGAACGGCTCGGGCAAGACGCTCCAACGATCGTTTCGCAGGCGCCTGGGCGTGTGAACCTCATCGGTGAACACACGGATTACAACAATGGTTTTGTACTTCCGATGGCCATTGACCGGTGGACCGAGGTGGCTGTAAGCCCTCGTGATGACCAGACCGTACGCGCCTATTCTTCAGTGTTTGACGAGTTCGTGACCTTCGAGATGCCTCCGGATGCTCCGCCCCGGTCCGGGGGATGGCGGGACTACGTTGTAGGTGTGGTAACGATGTTGGCCCGCAGGGGCAGCTTGGGGAACGGCTTCGACCTGGCCATCGGCGGTGATGTCCCCTTGGGAGGGGGGCTCAGCAGCTCGGCCGCTCTGGAGGTGTCGTTGGCGCTGGCACTCGTGCAGATGTACGGGATCGAGATGTCGGATGTCGCGCTGGTACAACTCTGTCAGGAAGCGGAGCACGCCTTTGTGGGGACGCACTGCGGCATCATGGATCAATACGTGGCGCTGATGGCCAGGAAAGGGACCGCGCTGCTCTTGGATGTGGCGGCTCTTGATCACCGGTACGTGCCTCTAGCGTTGGACGGTGTGACGTTGCTGACCGTGGACAGTGGCGTCCGGCGGTCGCTTGCCCAGAGTGCGTACAACGTTCGGCGGCAGGAGTGTCAGGACGCGGTACGTTGGCTTCAGGCGGCCCTTGCTGAGCCCACGATCCGTTCCCTTCGTGATGTCCGGGAAGAGGACCTCAAGCGGGTGCAGCATGCGATGCCCACGGTGCTTCACCGACGGGCTTGGCACGTGGTAACGGAGAATGCACGTGTGTTGCAGGCAGTGGATGCTCTGGAGGACCATGACGCAGCCCGTTTCGGAGCGCTGCTCAGTGCATCGCATCGCTCGTTGAGGGATGCATACGAGGTGAGCGTCCCCGAACTTGACTTCCTCGTGTCGTGGGGTGAGGACCACGAAGGATTGGGGGCGCGGCTCATCGGTGGTGGGTTTGGCGGGGCGACCTTGCACGTGGTGCCCGCCCAGGAGGCGGACGCATACGCTGAGGGGATCACCCGGGCCTACGCGGCCGCCTGGAACCAGGAAGCCACGGTAGCCCGCTACCGACCAGGGCCGGGCGCCAAACAGCTCTTGAGCAGAGGAGGGGGATGACCCACAAGGAGAGGGTCCAGTGCGCTGTGGCGCGTTGTGCGTCGGATCGCTTGCCCACGCAGATCACGTTCACGGCAGACATGGCCGACAGAGTGGTTGGGCACTTGGGTGCATCAGTTTTGGAAGTCCTGAACGTTGTATGGGCTCAGGCAATGCAGATCGAAGAACGCGCAGTACGGTGAGCTCAGAGGCAGGGTCTCTGGGAGCCACACCAGCATTAGGTGTGCACCGACAGGAAGCCTGTGGTGGACGAGGATCGGCTGAGACAGATCATCGGACACCGTGATCAGCGTGTGCGTGTTCAGCGCCTACATTGCCTTCAGAGCATTCCTGGGGTGGACGGGTGGGTGACGGGGGTTGACGCCGCCCCCCTGTTAAGAAGCTGCTCCACGAGATGTGTGGCCGCACCGCCGGTGAAATCTCGAGACGCCATCCCTTCCGGATCGACGATGACCACGTTCGTTACGTCGTCGAGTTCGTCCAGGGCCTGGAGAACGGCCAGATTACCCTTGCCCACCCAGATGGGAGCCACGATCACCTTGGCTGCAGCGCTAAGCTCGCGTTTCAGCTCGGATAGGGCCCGTTCGGAGATGGGAGCGAACGGCGCCTCGGTGATCACGGGGATCCCGAGCTGGATGGCAACGCTGTAGTCGGAATCCAGCGGCGCTACCACACCAAGTCGGAGCTCGTAGGTAGCAGTGAGGGCAGGTAGCATCGATGATGCTGCGCCGCCTCCGCCGATGATCACCGCGCGCTGACGCTCGGTGGGTCGGTGGGCGGGTGGCATGAAGTGGACGTACACGGTCCCCGTGGCCGGGTTGGTCCCCACGATGCACGGTACACCGAACGCGGCCTTGACGGTGGCAGGGGTCAGAACCTCGGGTGGGCGTCCCGCAGCCAGCAGACGCCCTGAGTGCATCAGCGCAAGACGGTCCGCAAACACCGCTGCCAGGTTGATGTCGTGCAGAGCCAGCACTACCGTCAAGCCTTGAGCTGCCTGATGGCGGACCAACTGGAGAAACTCCAGCTGGTGCTGGATGTCAAGATGCGCGGTGGGCTCATCGAGCAGCAGAACCTGGGGATCCTGAGCCAAGGCCATGGCTAGGAACACGCGCTGACGTTCCCCCCCGGAAAGCGTGCTGAGCGGTCGGTTGGCGAAGCCGTGGACGCCGGTGAGGGACATGGCATGATCGATGGCGCGACGGTCCTCGAGACCAAGGCGGCTCAAGGGGGACAGATGAGGCAACCGTCCCATGGCGACGAGCTCACAGGTGGTAAAGGAAAAACCCACGTCCCGGTCCTGTTCAACCATGCCCAGCCGACGGGCCAGCTGTCGGGAAGAGAGCGTTCTCAGCTCATCGAGATTGAGGTAGACCGTGCCAGCTGAAGGTTGGAGGATGCCGGCCATGTGCTGGAGGAGCGTGGTCTTGCCGCAGCCGTTAGGCCCGAGGAGGGCCAGGACTTCGCCGGTCTCCACCTCCAAGTCCACTCCGGAAAGGGCCTCGTGCGCTCCATAGGAGAACGTCACCCCCTTCAACGTGATCCTCATCGCATCTCTGTGCCCCTTCTTGTCCGCAGGAGATAGAGAAAGAACGGAGCCCCGATCAAGGCGGTGAGGATACCCAGAGGAAGCTCCGCAGGTCGCATGATCGTTCTGGCAGCGGCGTCGGCCCACACGAGGAAGATCCCGCCGGCCAGTTCGGAAGCGGGCAACAGACGACGATGGTCTGGCCCGAGAAGGAGACGCATCGCGTGTGGGGTGATCAGACCGACAAAACCGATCGTCCCGGCAAACGCTACAGCTGTGGACGTGAGCACGGTGGTCAGGATCAGCAGTAGCAATCGCAGGCGTTCTGGACGGACCCCGAGGCTGAACGCGCCGCGATCGCCCAGCGCAAGGGCGTTCAACGCTCGGGCCAGCGCCCACATGGCACATCCGGTCAAGCCGGCCACCGGCAGGAGAACCCATACGTGAAGCCAGTGGGCTCTGCTGAGACCGCCCATCGTCCAGAAAAGGATCTCGGCCATCCGTCTGTCGCCGGCCGTTCCGAACAGCACGAAGCTCGTCACAGCGGTGAACAATGCGCTGAGGGCAACGCCGGCAAGGATGAGCGAGAGCGTCATGTCCCCGGATCGGGTTCGAGCAAGGCCATACACGAGCATCACGGCCAACGTACCGCCCAGGAAGGCCCCCAAAGGTAGGGCCAGCCAGCTGGTCAGCCCCAGGGCGAGAGTCACCGCAGCTCCTGCAGAGGCCCCAGATGCGATGCCCAGCACGTAGGGTGAGGCAAGGGGATTGCGGAACACCCCTTGCAGCACGCCACCGGAAAGCGCCAGCGACGCCCCCACGAGGTATCCAAGGAGCACTCTGGGGAGGCGGACTTGGTGCACGATGGTGCTGTGCAGGCCCTGTTCACCCGGTCGCAGAAGATGCCCCACGGCCTCGCCCAATGGGATACGGACAGGTCCCACAGCCACGGCGCCCACCAGGGAGACGAGTGCTCCCACAAGAAGCAGGATACCAAGGGAACTGCGTTTCAAGCCTACTTGAATGCCTCCGGATGAAGATGCATGGCCATGCGCCGCAGCGCTTCGGCTACGTGGGTGGCCGTTGTCTCCGCAGCCCCCACGCCGTATATGCGGCCGTCGGTGACGGCGGTCGTCTGTGCCAACCGTTGGCTTGTCGTGATCGTCTCAACCTGGGTTGGGTCTGTGAAGATCACCTCTGGGTCACGGGCGAGCACTTCCTCCACGGACACCTGCGGGAAGCCTTGGAGGTCCGCGAACACGTTTATGCCGCCGGCCCTCAACAGGAGTTCGTGCTCTGTGGTATCCCTTCCCATGGCATAGGGAGGGGTGTCCGGCCCCATCATGTACAGGAAGGCGGCCCGGACAGGCGACCTGCCGAGAACCAGCGATTCTGTCTCCACAATCGACACGGCGATCTCCCCGACGAGATGCCCTGCCTGTTCCGTCAAACCGAACACCGCTCCCAAATCTCGGATGACGGTGAGGATGTCACCAACGGTGCCGATGTACCCCCCGGATCCGCCTAGGGTAAGCACAGGGGTGCCCATGCGTTCCAGCGCATCTCGTACCTCTCCCCACGCGCCCAGGACCAAGTCCGGCTCAGCACCGAGGATGGCCTCCACAGACGGGGAAAATGCTGTTCCCACCGATGGAAGTCCGGCGAGGGCTTCGGGATTGTCGGGGGAGTCCGCCATGGCCACGATCCGCTCCTGCGCTCCAAGATGCACGAGA
>PUMK01000125.1 GCA_003551325.1 Candidatus Acetothermia bacterium
ACACCTGGTACTCCCCGTGGTCGTGCGTCACAAACAACCAGTAGCCACGCATACCACGCAGCTCCAAGTCGTCTCGTCCTTCGTACGCCCCATCGTCGGGGTTCCACCACTGCATGTGCACGTCCGTCGGCTCCGGGTTGAACTCAAGCGCCCCAAAGCCCGACTCCTCCGGCTCCACCGGGAGGCCAAACAACGTCCAGCCAGGGCCCACATCGGTGCAGTAATCCTCAGCGGAGTGGTCAACGATGATGCCCTCATCACAGCCTCTTGCTTCAGAGCCCACCTGCACCGTGCGCTCGAACACCCCGTCGCCGTCCTGGTCGATTTCAACCGTGACACCCTTCTCGCCACGCTCCAGCGCGTCCCAGTCGACCGTATATTGATGTATGCTGGATCCTGCTACTGGAATCCCAGTTCCTGTAAAGCTTATCTCCGCTCCGGTGCCGAGAGACTGTGTGATGCTCAAGTCATAAGTCTCCGGCAAGGCATTGCTCGAACTGGGAGAAAGCGATGTGCTCGAAGCCCCAGCACCCTCTCCCTCTTTCCCCTTGACGACGAACCTGTGCTCGCCTTGCGGGTCAAACAGGAGGATGGTCTCGCTCTCCACAGATGAGACTGCTCCATCCTGTTGGTCCTCCTGCACCTCAAATCGTGGATATAGGAACGCCCCTGGGATCTCAAGGTCTCTCGCCCCGTCTTCGGAAACGCCGACGTGCCGGCCGACTTCGTCGTATGCGTGAAGTGTGGCGGTGGGCCTGAAGACTGACGGTTCAGGCTCCTCGCTGCTGCTAGGTTTTGTCTCCAAGGGGTATAACGGCGCCTCTATACTGGGCGACAAAGCAGCTCTGATGCGATGGGTTAACAAGTCGCGCCACCTAGTTGAGCTGTACGGACGGACCCACACCTCGCCTTCAATGACGTCGATGAACCGAATCCCCCTGTCGCCTATCGAAACGCTCGGAGTTTTCACGAACAGCGTTCCCTCACTAGGAGCGTCCACATACTCGACACCGTCTACAAGAAGAGTCTGGCTCTCATAGTTCGTTGACGCCGTGTAGTCCGAATGAAAGACACGTACAACCGCATTGTGGGCATGTCCAACCAACACCAACTTGACATTACTGTCTTCTACCCATGTGAGGAAGCGACAGCGGTTGTTGCTGATACCGTATTGCGGTCTGCATTTACAACTCTCCGATGTCCCACATGGCCTCAGTTCGACCGGATGGTGCATGAACACGACCTTGGGGATCTCGCGGTCCAGCCCTTCCAGGAGCTCCATCTGTCCGTTGCTCAACCCAGTACCTGTCCTGGAGCGCACAAGAATATCGCGCTCATCATCGGGAACGTCACCAGGCCATTCAACAAGTGGCCCTGCATCTATCCCCGAATCCAGCCCAATGAACAGGAACCCTTCATGTTCGAAGACGAAGTTTTCATAGTCCAGAGGATGGTCTTCATCTTTTTCGTGTCCTGCGTACCAATCGATGGGCTCTCCCTGTGGAGACTGGGGCGGCACGAACGGTCTCTCCACTTCATCACTGCGCGCATGATGATAGTAGTTCTCCAAACCGGCTGACGTGTTGCGGAAGTAAAGCGTTGGATATCTATCATGGTTCCCCGGGACAGTGTAGATCGGCCAAGCACGCTCGCTCGTGGGCTCGATGATGTCCGCATACGTGACATAGTGATCCAGGCGATTCCAGTCCCGGATTATAGGAAGAGGAGAAAGCGGCGGCCTCCACCATATAGGAGAATAGGCCACATCCGCGATGTCCCCGCTGACAAGTCCAAAATCCGGGGTATGGAGATCAGCCAGAATCAGAGCAAACGCCAGCCTTTCTTCTGCCATGCAACCATCAGGTTCCTTGTTCCATATCTGTCTGAACCATGGGCACCCTATGTGCACATCGGCCATATGCACGAAGGTGAAGCTGGCCCCCGGCTCGCTAATGCTTACCTCGTACGCGTCCGACCACGCACTGACCACCGAATGGTCGCTCGCGCACCGCGCCTGGGCACGCACTTCGTAGTCGCCCTCATCATCCCACGCGTTGCTCGCGCTGGTAGAGGAACTCCAGGAGGAGTACGACCCATCGGCCCAGTCAAACCGGTACTCGACCCCATGGCCTTCGCTGCAAGCTGATCCACCGGTGGTGAAAGCGAGCAGTTGCCCCACATCACCGGAGGACGGACCAGAAGGAGTGTCTGGAGCTGACACTACGTGGTCGCCAGTGGACATGATTACCAAGGAGTGAGAGTTCCCCGCGGCTACGGCGTTCGGATGGGAAAGCGCGCTGATGCTCGTCGGTATATCGCGATTGGCGACGTCCCCAATGCCGAGTTGTCCGGCCCCATTCGCCCCAAATCCGTAGAGTTCCATGTCAGGACGTGTTACGACGAACGTATGGCGTCCTCCTGCGAACACGTACTCCACGTCAGACACCGCGGTGCTACGAGTGGGCCAAGCTCTGTCCGACGTGTCTCCTAATCCTAGCTGACCACTTCCGTTGCTGCCGAACGAGTAGATGTCAGTCTGGTAGACTTGGACAACCGTATGGAAGCTTCCCGCCGCGAATGCAGTAGCCCAGCGCTCCGATCCTGGACTCAAATGGAACACCAGGGTCGGCTCATACCGGTGCTCTCTGTCCCCAAGGCCGAGTTGTCCCAAATCATTGTTGCCGAAGGCAACCAGCATCCATCCGTCAGACGCCAGTGAATGCCATCCACCGGCGGCAATTGCGATGATGTCCGAAAGCGCGCTTACTCTTGTGGGGTGATGCCTGTCTACGGTGTCCCCATGACCGAGTTGTCCATAGTTGTTGAGTCCAAACGAATACAGCTCTCCGTTCTCGAGGAGGACCACAGAGTGCCAATCGCCCGCGGCAATAGCCTTGGCCCCAGACAACGCCGCGATCTTGGTCGGGACAAGGCGATTCGTGGTATCGCCGTGGCCTAGTTGGCCATGGTTGTTCAGTCCGAACGAGTACACATCACCGTTTTCTAATAGCAAGAGCGAGTGCTCGCCTCCCGCGGCCACCTCCTTCACCCCGGATACGCCAGTGACCTTCGTCGGACTGAGACGCTGAACAGTGTCTCCTTGGCCTAGCTGACCCTGTTGGTTCCAGCCAAACGCGTAGACATCACCGTTTTTGAGCACCACCAGTGAGTGCCAACCACCCGCGGCAACGGCCACCGCAGGCCCGGGGAGGCCCTCGATCCGAACAGGAGTGTGCCTCTCTGTGGTGTCGCCATGGCCAAGTTGACCGTACTTGTTCCAGCCAAACGCGTACACATCGCCATCGGCATGAACCGACCGCGTGTACCCGCTAGTGTAAGTGGTCATCTGGTCCTTGGTGATCTGGACCTCGGCATCGTCCGGCCTATCCCACCCAGCGATACTCTTGAACGTGACCGTGTATGTCCCCACCGGCAGGTTGCTCACCGTGACACCGCTGTTCTTCCACCCTGTGTCCGGTCCGCTGGTCAGTCGCCACTGCGCACCAGTCTGGCGTGCTCCCGCCGGTTCGAGGGTCACCCGAAGTGATCCGTACGCTCGCCCAGGCGGGGGGTCCGGCGAGAACTCCACCACGATGTCGGTCTCCGTTTCCACACTGTACTCATAGCAATCAATGACCCGGAACTGCTGTCGGAGGAGGACGTGGGAATGCCCCATATCTGCCGCTTGGTTCGCAACCTCGGGCGGCAGGTAAACCATGTCGGTCCAGGAAGCCGTCCCACTGGCGGGGACATTGATCTCGTTACCATAGGGCCCAATCTCATCGCTCAGAGCCGTCCAGTCTGGCGCGAAGAACTGCCCTATGCGACTGGTGATAGTTACCGCACAGCCGTTCTCCTCCAGAAAGGTGTAGGTAATGGCTGAGTGCCCACCGAGCTCGACGTTGATGGGGTTCGGTGATGCCGTTACCGAAACCATTGCGCCTATAGCAATGAACTCAGGCCTAACGCTCTCAGCAACATCAGTTCGAAGCTCGTGACACTCCCCATCGTCATCTGCCCATGCCGTGACAGCGCATCCCACAAGTACCGCCAGAACCAGCAAGAACAGAACTCCTACCCTGATCCATCTGCTACCCGATGCCCACATGCCCACCCTCCTTCCTCCATCGCGGTCCCCTGGCTATGGGAAGCGACGCTTGCGAACGACGCGGATCGACAACGGTTATCGAGTGCCAGTCTATGCCTTATGTCCTAACTCTACAGTACCGCACTCCGCACTATAAGAGAAGAGGAGCCAATAAGCGCATAAGAACAGCTATCCAGCGTTTCGCAGCGTGAAACTTCGTCTCTATCGCCACTGGGACGTCCTCAGCCGATTCGATAGCCGTGCTGCTCCTGGCACTGGGTCCAACAGACTGGCCGTACCCATGGGAAGCTGGGTCATCACGGGCCGCTTACAGAATCGGGCGCTGAACGCCAGCACCGCCACCGTGTCGGGGTTCCTTCGCCGCTCTGCTCCAAGCATGGCCGCGTGTTCGGCCTCGGTCAGCTTGCAGTAAGAGGGCGGACCGGTGTTGGCCCGCCCCCCCCCATTTCTTGCTCTCGTCTTGCGCCGTTACCGCAGGATGAGCAGCCTATCCACTCCGGCGCTCAGCCACTCGCCGTTCAGTTTGGCGTGCACGGTGTACAGGTACACCCCACTTGCCACCGGCGCTCCGGTTGGGCCCATGGTGTCCCATACCAGGCTCGCGCCAGAACTCTCTCCCTGGTAGACAAGACGCCCCGAGAGGTCGTGTACGCGCACGCAGATCGCCTCGATCCAACCGGCTGCTGGGCCACGCACGGTGAACGTCACCCCACCACCGTCGCCCGCCGGGTTCGGGTACGCAAGGGCTACCATCCCCTCGCCCGGCACAGCCAGCATTGGCGGGTGCGGCGGCTCCCCTGGGTCGAAGGAGAGCGCCGCCGGGCTCAGCGCTTGTCCTTCGTTCCA
>PUMK01000240.1 GCA_003551325.1 Candidatus Acetothermia bacterium
ACGCCGGCGGGGCCCGTCACGGCCGAGGCGTACGAGGAGCTTGTGGGCCGCGTGCTGCAGTCCATTCGCAGGGCCGGTCAGCTGGATGGTGTTCTGCTGGCACTGCACGGGGCCATGGTGGTGCAGGGGATTCCCCATGGGGATGCCGAAACGGTGCGTCGCGTCAGGGAAGCGGTGGGTTCGACGCCGGTGGTGGTGACCCATGACTATCACGCCAACATAAGCCCCGAACTCCTAGAGGCCGCGACCGCGCTGGTGGTCTACAAGACGAACCCGCACGTTGATCAGAAGGAACGTGGGCTGCAAGCGGCATCGATTGTGGCGCGGACCGCGCGCGGCGAAGTGAAGCCGGAGTGCGCCTTGGTGAAGCCCGAGGGTCTCTTCAACATCGTGTTTCACAACACCAGTCTGCCGCCCATGGAACCCCTGATGGCTGAGGCCATTCGCCTGGAAGCTCATCCGAAGGTCTTGGCGTGCAGCATTGCGGCAGGTTACCAGTACGCTGACGTTCCGGCCATGGGGCCCTCCATTGTGACGGTCACGGATGGCGATCCGAAGCTTGCTCAGCATGAGGCCGAGCGGTTGGGATGTCTGATGTGGGATTGTCGCGAGCAGCTTGTGCCGCGTCTTCCCAACGCCGAAGAGGCCGTGCGGGAAGCCCAGGCGGTCGACCAAGGCCCAGTAGCATTGTTCGAGATCGGTGACAACATCGGCGGCGGGAGCTCAGGGGATGCCACGTTCATCCTTGAGCAACTCCTTGCTCAGAAGGCCACGGGTTGGGTGGTGACGCTCTACGATCCTCAGGCCGTCCAGGCGTGTGCGCAGGCGGGTGTGGGCAGCGAGTTGGAACTACGCGTGGGCGGTAACGTCGATCGCCAGCACGGTCGCTCGCTTCTTGTCAGAGGTGTTGTGCGCACTTTGCACGATGGTTCATATGAGGAGAAGGAGCGCCGTCACGGTGGTGAGCGTTATCTCCATCAGGGGTTGACAGCGGTGTTGCAGGTGGGGGCTCGGGGCGCGCCGGGAAGCGGACGGATCGTGCTCAACAGTCGCCGTTCGTCGCCCAACAGCATTCACCAAATCACGTGCGTGGGGATCGTCCCTGAGCAGGAGAGGATTCTTGTGGCGAAAGGGACCGTCGCCCCAAGGGCGGCCTATGAGCCCGTGTGCGCGGAGATCGTTCAGGTGGACACGCCAGGAGCCACCCAGGTGAGCCGTTCGCCGGACGATTACCGCTTGGCACGGAAGACATTCCACGAGTGGTCGAGCCTTGGGTGATCGCACAGTGAACGCTGCACAGTTCGGTTGACGGGGAACCAATACGCGGGAGGAGAGGACAATGTCATCGCTGGTCATCGCTGATGTCACGATGGTGGACGTTTGTGAAGGACGGCTCGCTCCGTCCGTGGACATCTGGGTTGCAGGTGAGCGCATCGATGCTGTGGTGCGCGCTGGGGAGCGCTCGCACGACGGTGCTCGCGTGCTTTCGGGCGCTGGGCTCACGGCGCTTCCCGGCTTGATCAACCTCCACGTACATCTTTGTCTTGACAGCTCAGCCGACCCCCGCAGCGCCCTAGTGGGCGATACGCGGGAAGGTCTCTTGCTGAAGATGGTGGAGCACGCGGCTTTGACGCTCTCGGGGGGGATCACCACGGTGCGGGACTTGGGATGCCCCGGGGATCTCATCTTCGCGCTTCGTGAATCTGTCGAAGCCGGACGTGTGCCGGGGCCGCGGATTGTCGCGTGCGGAGAGGTCATCACGCGGACCGGGGGTCACGGTAGCGGTTGGCTCGGCCGTGAGGTGGATGGTGAGGCCGCGGTTCGCCGTGCCGTCAGGCATCAGCTCAAACGCGGTGCTGATGGGATCAAGATCATGCTTACTGGTGGTGTGCTGACGCCGGGTACTTCCTCCCATCATGTGGGGTTTTCGCGAGGCGAGCTCGTGGCAGCTGTGGAAGAGGCTCGGCGCGAGAACGTGCTCATCGCCGCTCATGCACAGGGCGCTGCGGGTGTGGAGACCTGTATCGACGTGGGGATCGATACCGTGGAACACGGCACGTACATGGATGCCCGCTGGGCAGAGGCGATGGTCGAACAGGGGATGACCTGGGTTCCTACATTGAGTCCTCACCGTTGTGCTGGGCGTGCTCGGCAGGAGGGCAAGCTACCTCCTCTGGCGGAGACTTCCCCGTTGCGCAGCACACGCCGTAAGGAGAACTACCCTCGCTCCCTTACCCCAGAGGCCCTGGGACGCTTCGCGTCGTTCGGGAAGACCGAGGGGTTGTGCGTTGGTGTTGGTTCCGATGCAGGGGTGACGTTCACGCCGCACTTCGACCTGGTGACGGAGATGGAGATGTTCGTCGAATCCGGCTTTGAGGTGTCTCAGGTGCTGCACATGGCTACCTTGGGCAACGCCGAGATCCTCAACCTCGATGGCTCCGTTGGCTCCATCGAGGAGGGAAAGTATGCGGACCTCCTCCTCGTATCCGGGAACCCCTTGGATGACCTCTCCACGCTCCGTGAGCTGGTGACCGTTATCAAGGGCGGTGAGGTAGTCCACAGAGGGCAGCTTGGGAACCGATGTGGAGTTCGTCACCGGGGATGATGCCCCACGGTGAGGTGGTCCGACGGCGATCAACGCTGCCCGCGCTGCCCCCGACGGAGGTAGGAGAGCACCCCACGGATGGACATGGAGAGCTCCGCCTCGGGAGCAGTCTCGTTGAACGGCAAGGCCCGCAGATCCGGTTCGTTCAGAAGTTGGCGCAACGCGGCTCCCTCGTCTCCTTCAGTGTTGAGGACGCACCGCACACGTTCAACCCAGGCGCGGAGCTCCCGGGCATAGGCCTGGAGGATGCCGTCTGCATCGGCGCCGTGGCCGAAATGGGTGAAGAGAAGATGCTGCGGTTCTCGCGCCCGCAGGTGCTCGAGAGTCCGCAAACTGTCGGCCAGGTCGAACTGAGGGGGCACGGTGGCGGGAAGCAAGCTCCTGTTCCTCCAGAGTCCCACGGCATCACCGGTGAACAGCGCTCGGCTCTCTTCCTCCAGGAAGCACAGGTGGTGGGGGGCGTGACCGGGAGTGTGGAGCGCTCGGATCAGACCATCTCCCAGCGAGAACGTCTCTGCGTCCTGAGCGGCGTGCAGGCGTTGTTCCGGGATGGCGGCGAAGGACCCGTAGTGGTGGGCCATGGCGCCAGTGGATCGCTGTGCGGAGGCCGACAGGCGCTCGGGGTTGGCCAGGTGTTGGAAGCCCTCGGGGTGCACAACCACGGTGGCACGGGGAAAGTGCGGCAGCAGTACGCCGGCACCCCCGGCGTGATCGGGGTGGACATGTGTGATGAAGATCCACCGTATGTCGCTGGCCTCCACGCCCGCTTGGCGAACTCCTGCGAGCAGACGGTCCTTTGCCAGCGACGTTCCGGAGTCGACCAACGCAGGGTGCCGCGTTCGCAACACATAGGCGGCGCCGTAGCCACGAACCCCGAATTGACCAGTGTCGACAAGTGCTATAGCTTCGCTCGGCATGCGCGTTTCTTCCATCGGTGCCTCCGATCTCGACAGGTGACGCCCGGCTGTCGCTGGGCTGTTGGCCAAGTATATGCGGGGTTATCGGAAGGAGGGGAGCGATGAGCACAGCAGGGATCTCCACTGTGGCGGTGGTGGGTGCTGGGACCATGGGTGCGGGGATCGCCGGTGAGCTTGCCCGGGCAGGTTGCGTCGTGCGGTTGGTGGACACGACACGCGAAGAAGGAGAGCGTGGGTTGGAGCGTCTGCAGGCCGCCCAGGTTGCCCTGGTGGGATGGGGACAGTTGTCACCCTCTCGAGCGGACGAAGCCCTGAGCAGAGTCCACGTCACGTGCGAACTCGGGCGAGCGTGTGCAGGCGTCGAGCTTGTGGTGGAGTCGATTCACGAAGACCTGGAAAGCAAACGGGCACTCTTCTTGCAGCTTGACCGCCTGTGCGCATCCGCGACGATCCTCGCCACGAACACAAGCGGGCTCTCCGTCAGCGACATCGCCGCGGCGACGCGGACCCCCGAACGCGTTGCGGGGCTACATTTCTGGAACCCCCCGCATCTGATACCGCTTGTCGAGGTGGTCAAGGGAGCGCGCACCTCTGAGCCGACGCTACAGACGCTTCACAACTTGGCGCTTGCCTTGGGAAAGCGTCCGATCGTGGTGCGCCGCGATATTCCTGGCTTCGTGGGCAATCGGTTGCAGTTCGCCGTGCTGCGCGAGGCGCTTCACCTCCTCTCCGAGGGCGTTGCGTCCGCGGAGGAGATCGATGCTGCGATGACAGCAGGCCCAGGGCTTCGCTATGCCCTGATCGGTCCCTTCCAGACGGCCGACCTGGGGGGACTCGATGTGTTCAAGGCGATCGCTGACTATCTCTTCGCCGAGCTCAGCACGTCGACTCGGGCGCAGGAAGTCCTGCGTCGGAAGGTCGCAGGAGGGGAGCTTGGCGTGAAGTCAGGCATGGGATTCTACGACTACTCTGGAGGGGGGGCTGGGAGCATGGTGGAGACGACCGAACGGCGCCTCATGGCCCTGTTGGAAACCGTTGCTCGTGGTGCGTCGACACGGGAGGATCGGAAGCAAGGCGGCGAGGATGGGTGACATCCACGGACAGGGGCCCCTGTTCTCCGATCCGTCTCCGGACTCCGCGCGCGCGTTCTTCAGGTCAAAAGACCGGGCGATGACGAATCGGGTCATGTCCGTGCGGGAAGCCGTAACGCGCTTCGTTCACGACGGCGACTACATCGTCTCGGGGGGGTTCGGCACCAACCGGATCAGCACAGCGGTGCTCCATGAGATCCTCCGGCAGGGGAGGCAAGAACTCGGCTTCGCGGGGCACACCTCCACCCACGACTTTCAGATCATGGCAGCGGGCAACATGAACGGCCGACAGCTCCTTTCGCGTGTCGATGCAGCCTACATTGTTGGCCTGGAGGCTCGG
>PUMK01000306.1 GCA_003551325.1 Candidatus Acetothermia bacterium
CTGGCTGACTCTTGAAGGCGATGTCTTGGAGCAACTGTGTTCTGGGAACGGTGACCTGGCGCAACTCTTCCATGGGCCAGCCCAGTGAAGCTCGGAACTCGTAGCAGTCGGTCTCTCTGTTCAGCAGCATAAACGACCCGCGTTGGGCCCCTGGAACGAGGGACACACCGTGTTTCAGAACTGCGTGTGCGAGCGTCTCAAGATCTCGGCTCCGGTTGAGCTGCCGCAGAAACGTGATCAGGTGTGCGTTGTGCTGGTCGGATCTCGCCACCTTGTACCTCCGATTCTGGATGCTGAATGCTGCTTTCGGTGTGTAAGCTGAGAAATCGTAGCATACGAGAGGTGCGTCGGCAACAGGCCGTGGAATACGCGCTTCCATGGGCGAGTGGGCGCGCCCTCCCTGAAGATCCTGATGCGTGCGTCACAACCAAGGACGATGCCCTCCATCACGTAGATCCTCGGGCGCTAGATACGGTGGGGCGATACGCCCTCAGGTCTGTACACCCTGACAATGGTGGAGTGAACGGCGTTTCCGGCTGAGGACGTGGACCATGCATCAATGGGATGCCCCGCTGCAACCCAAACCAGGCACGTGTTACTGCAGCCTCTCACTTGGAGAGCACATCGGACAGCACTTGGAGGACCTGGTCCATGTGCTCCTCCTTGTGCGTGGCCATGTAGCTGGTGCGAAGCAGCGACTTGCCGTCCGGTACGGCAGGCGGCATGGCCACGTTGGTGTACACGCCTCCTTCGAAGAGCGTCTTCCACAGCTTCAACGCCTCCATCGTGTCGCCGACAATGATGGGGACGATCGGGGTTACGCTGCCACCGACATCAAGACCCATCGCGCGGTACGCGTTGCGCATCCTCTCAGCAATGGCGTTAACCCTGTCGACGCGTTCCGGCTCTGCCTCTAGGATGCCAAGCGCAGTAAACGCTGCTGCGGTACTGGATGGAGGTAGGCTTGCGCTGAAGATGAGAGAGCGGGCGCGATGACGGACCCAGTGGATCACAGAGGCGTCTCCGGCGACAAACCCGCCAACGGAGGCGAGTGCTTTGCTAAACGTTCCCACGATGAGGTCGACCTCATCCAGCACGCCAAGCTGCGCCGCCGTTCCTCGTCCCCGTCCCGTGACACCGATGCCGTGTGCGTCATCCACCAGCAGACGGGCGCCGTGGGTGCGACAGAGGTCGACGATCTCGACAAGCGGCGCGAGGTCTCCTTCCATACTGAACACGCCATCGACAACCACCAGCACACCAGCATTGGAGGGGCACGCGCGTAGGACACGTTCTAGGTCTTCAACATCGTTGTGGCGGTACCGCATCAGGCGTCCCAGAGACAATCGACAGCCGTCGAGGATGCTCGCATGATCCTCTTTGTCACAGATCACGATGTCCCCACGGCCCAGCAGCGAGGAGATCGTGCCGAGGTTGGCTTGGTAACCTGTGCTGAAGACCACGGCGTCTTCCTTCCCCAAGAAGCGAGCCAGTTGTTGCTCCAACTCCTGATGCATGGCCAGCGTGCCGTTGAGGAAGCGTGAGCCGGTGCAGCTTGTCCCGAACTGAGCCACAGCGTCCTGCGCGGCTTTCCGCACCCGCGGATCCGTGGTCAGGCCAAGGTAGTTGTTGGATCCGATCATCACCATCTGCCTCCCTCGCACGGAGACCGTGGTCCCTTCGGTGTCGTCAAGCGGTATGAAGTAGGGGTAGAGGCCCATGGCCTCGACCACCGTTGGGCTGGCTTGTAGGCCGAGCGAAGCGGCGTACGAGGGATCTTTGAGAAAGCGTTCACACTTGTCGAACAGGTTCACTTGTTCGGCTCCTTATATCCTGGCACGTGGCGGCCAACGGCCGTCCGCTCCCTAAGCTATACCCTATAGTGCCGCATCATGCCGCGCTCGTACATCCCTCGGGGGATGTACGGACGGAGGCCGACGGCCAACCGCTGTGAAAGCGCGCCGCAGGAATACCAGTTCTTGCGCCCCCGGCCCTCGACCACACGCTGAAGAAGGCGTGCCAGCTGCTCCGGATGCGTGCCACCTCGCTCGTCGGCCTCAGCTCGGTTGAGCGCTCGCTGTAGTGGTTCTCGATAGGCGCTCTCAGGTCCTGCGACAATCATCCGTCGGTTGGCGGTGAACTCCGTGGAGAAGTCCCCTGGTGCGATCACCACCACCCGGATCCCAAAGCCACGGACCTCCATGCGCAATGCTTCGGACAAGCCTTCCAGGGCGAACTTCGTGGCGCTATACATGCCCTGGAAAGGCAGGCCCACCCGTCCCGCAAGTGATGAGATGTTCACGATGATACCCTGACTCTGCGTTCGCATCTCGGGCAACACCTGCCGACACACGCGCAGAACCCCCAGCAAATTGGTCTCCAGGAGGTTTCTTGCTTCCTCGGGTGAGGTTTCCTCCACGGCTCCCGCGATGCCGAAGCCCGCGTTGTTCACGGCAACGTCCACGCGGCCGGATTGTCGCAATACTTCCTCCACGGCAGCGGCTACCGACTGTTCGTCGTTCACGTTCATGGAGAGCATCCGTACGCCCTCCGGCGACGACGCTTGTGCTGTGTACTGTCGCGTGGTCCCGTAGACGACGTGCCCGCGTTGGGCCAAGCGCGCCGCGCAGGCCCGTCCGATGCCCGATGATGCCCCGCTGATCAGCACGACCTTCCGTTTGGTCATCGCTCCCTCCCCCCTAGTGAAGTCGGTCAAGGGGGGTGTTGTCAACCGTGCGAGTTGGGTCGTACGCTACCGGAACTCCGGTTCCCCGTTCGATGACGTCCGTTCTCCCAAGGTTGTGCGCGTCGGGGATCGGTTGGGTACAGTCGAACAGATGGAAAAGCACGGCCCTGCGCTTGTGCTACGGAGAGAGGAGCGTTGGCGTATGGACATGGTGCAACGGTTGCAGGTGCTATCGGATGCCTTTGGCGTGGCAGGTTTTGAGGATGAAGTACGCGATGTGCTCCACGATATGGTGGGGACCATGGTCGATGAGTGCCAAGTGGATCCGCTGGGGAACCTGATCTGTCTGCGGGGCGAAGGACCCACGGTGATGCTCGATGCGCACATGGATGAGGTGGGGTTCATGGTGCGCTGGATCGAGGCTGATGGGTTCGTGCGTCTTGCCCCGCTGGGGGGGTGGGATGAGCGGATCCTGCTGGCCCATCGGGTTACCTTCCGTACCGATGACGGTGCGCGACTGTACGGTGTGCTTGGAGCCCCCCCTCCTCACATCCTTTCCCCGGAGGACCGCAGGAAGGCTGTGTCACTTGAGGATCTGGTGGTCGACGTAGGAGCGGCCGATCGGGCCGAGGCGATGCGTTGGGGTCTCAGAGTGGGTACACCTGCCACGTTGCACTATCCGTTCCAAACGTTGCAAGGTGACTACGTAACGGGGAAGGCATTCGATGACCGGGCCGGATGTGTGGTGGCCTTGGAGGTGCTCTCACGGTTGGAGCGTGAGCGCCTACCCTACCGACTGGCCGTGAACTTCGCGGTGTGTGAAGAGGCCGGACTGCGGGGTGCTCGGACCGCTGCTTGGCGTCTCGATCCCGTTCTGGCATTGGCTCTCGAGGGAACGATCGGAGCGGATGTTCCCGGTGTCCCCGAGGCGAAACAACCTGTTCGCTTGGGAAGTGGCCCCGCGCTCACGGTGGCCGATCGCTCGATCATCGTGCGCCCGCGGATGATTCGATTCTTGGAGCGTTTGGCCGAGGAAGAGGGGTTGGATTACCAGTACAAGCTGCCCACATACGGGGCTACCGATGCCGGCGCAATCCATCTTGAGCGGGGCGGTGTGTTGGCGGGGGTCGTGTCGGTTCCCTGCCGGTACATCCACTCGCCGGTCTCCACCTTGCGACTCTCGGACCTGGAGGCCACCGTGCGGTTGGTTGCTGCATTCCTCCGCAGGGCGGCGGAGCTGTTATGATAGATCTCCGTCCTCCTCCTGTTCAAGGTACTGGACGATAGCTTCCACGACGAGCCAGTTCACGGAGCGCTCGCGTTGTTGTGCGAGCCGGGCCAAGCGCTCCACGGGGCGCAGGGCAGCCCTATCCTTGGAGAAATACACCGACAAGAGAGGTCGATTTGACATGAGCCACCTCCAATAAAGTAGTAACCAACATAATGAGTCAAGTATACTCGATGTGTTCCCCCCTGTCAAGGTTGTATGAAGTGTACCAACGGTGCTTTATGTCCGAAACAGATGCGCTATGTGCTGAAAGGGGCGATGGACAAAGGAGAAAGGTGTGCTCAGTCGCTCACGTACTTGTGACGCTTGATCTCCAGTTTCACGGACTTCTCAAAGGGTTCCTCGACCAAGCTGAGATCGTCCCTCGTTCTTAGTCGTTTGAAGGCTGCGAGGTTTTGCTGTGTCTCTCGGACCTTCTCCCAGATGACCTCGTGCGCGGTTTCGGGGGACCGAATGCCTTCGTTCCCAAGCACGTCCCAGTTTGGGTAGACCATCGCCGCAACGGTGCTCTGGTGCCCAGAGCGCCGTTCGTACACAAGCACCTCCTCCACCTCCGGGATACGGCGAAACTCCCACTCCAATTCCTCTGGGTACACGTTCTTACCCGTATCCAGCACGATGACGTTCTTCTGCCGTCCTTTGAGGTAGAGGTACCCTTCACCATCCATGCGTCCGAGGTCGCCGGTGCGAAACCATCCGTCCTCCGTGAACACTTCGGCCGTGCGGCGATCGTTCTTGTAATAGCCCGCGCTGACGCCTGGACCTCGTGCGAGGACTTCCCCGTACCCTTCCGCATCCAACCCCTCGATCCGCAATTCGACACCCGGGAGTGCGCGTCCCACGGACCCATGCTTCTTCGTAAGAGGCTCGCAGAATGAGAGGATTGGCGAGGTCTCGGTGAGTCCATAACCCTCGCTCACTCCAAGCCCAAGGCGACGTAGGGCAGCGCCGACCTCAACGGACAAAG
>PUMK01000001.1 GCA_003551325.1 Candidatus Acetothermia bacterium
GCGTTCGTCCGACACATCCATCGTGCTTAGATTCTCAACGGTGTGCGGCCGCCCCTCCAGGTGTTCCCCCTCCCGGTCATGAAAGTTCCCATCACCTTCCAAGAGCCTCTCACGGGCCAGCTCTCCTTGCACCCACAATGCGGCCATAGGCGGTCACCCGGAGACTGCGACGTGCACCATCTGTCCGCCACGTCGTAAGGGTTTCGCTGGCCATGCAGTACAGTGCCGGCACCACCGCACCCGCATAGAACGTTGCGTCCACACTGTTATAGCTTCGGCCTTCATGGCGATAGTCCCCAACGAACATTGCGACATGATCCATCTTCCCCGTCCCGTCTGTGTCGAAGAAGAGGAGATCCCCAGGACGGAGGCTCTCCTTGGAGATCCGGTATGCGTCCCCCCTGTACTGGCCATCTGCCCCCTCATGGTAGACCGCCCTGCTGGCATAAGCACGCTGCGACAGGGACCGCGACCCGAACTCCTCGCGGTTAAACGCCCAGAACACGAGCCCCGAGCAGTCCAAGCCAGGACCGTGCACGATCACCCCGTTGGACGCCCCAGGAGGCCGATGATAGCGGTGATAGCCCGTGAACGTGATGGACGAAGGATCCACGAAGCGCCGTTCAGCAAGGTCGAACCCCTTCCCGCCCCATCGATACGGCGCTCCCAGGAGGCTCCGTGCGCGCCGAGCAGCTCGATCGCCAAGCGGGCGCTCCTCCGGCGCCGTGTAGGGGACCGTTGGCGCAGCCCCAGGCATTGGCTGGTCGACAGGAAGAAACGGGATCAGCATCATCGGCAGTGCAATGAGAGCCACAAGCACAGCAAGCGTCAGATCTTTGTACATCCCCGCTCCCCCAGTGAGCGCCGCTGTACCGGTAGCGTGTCCGGTGCATGGAGCAAGCACACGCCGGCAACGTCGTCGCTGTTACGAGCTTATGCGCTGAAGGCCCGCGAAAAAGGACGCGTGCACCATGGAGCAGGGTTCCGTTTCCCCTGACAAGATGGTCGCTGTCGGTGATCAACCCTGTATAGGAGGTACCAGCTTCGTCAGGTTCAGGCGTTCCACGAACGTGGGCCACCCGCTCCAACGGATCTGCAGGTTGTGCTTCTCCACAAGCCGGGGCATCGCCACTCCGGGGTGTACCGGGATCAATCCCAACGGCCCCATCATCCGCTGAACGCCTTCCGAAAGGAGATACCGTCCAGTCTCCACGGCACGTGGATCCGGCAGTGCTTTCAGGAGCAGCACATTGGGCACAACGAGCGCACCCTCTTCCGGCCACTGGAAACGCACGTTCCCCTGGCGAGAGGCCTGCCCGAACGGAAGCGGCATGACAGCAACCTCCACCTCTCCTGCATCGACCATGTGGTTGACGTTCATCGGTGTTCCCCGGAAGTGCATGGATTCAATGAACGCGTCGGCCCCGCGCCCTAGGATGTCCCGCATCCCGATTCGAAGCAACGCATAGATGGTGTTCATGTCGAACGTGGTCACAGTGCCTGCCCAGCGCGGCGCGGCCAGCTCGCTCCACGAACGAGGCGGATCCCTGACATCCTTGTGGTGGATGATCCCCACGGGCACAAGGCAGAACACGGTGAACAGTCCTGTGGGGTCTTCCATTCCCAGCCGTGCCAGTTCGGTCCGCACGCTGGGGAGCATTTCGGTCGACCGTGCGTAGACCCCACTCTGCAGTGCTCGACCATGATCACGAAGGTGGGACACCTGATGTGTCGCCATCAGCTCCGGGGCCTCCGACGCAACCACCGGCACTGGGCCTACGTCTGTGAACCTATTGAGATCAGTGGTGAGACGCGTGGTCTCGACAGAGATGTCTCCCAGCATGGAGCGGATCCTCGAAAGGGTTACCCGTTCAAGCACAAGTGGAAGTCCCATGTAAACCTTGCTCACAACACCTTCCTCTCCAGCGCGTGGAGGAAGATGTCGCCGGCCGGGCCACCTTCCCTCAGTACCGCTCGCACACACCCCACCTGTCTGTCGAACGCCACCAGTTCATCGAGGAGCTGTTCTTCCTCGTTGGAGCGATCACGCACTGCGTGCATCCCTCCGTCACGCATCACCACACGCCGACGCGCCTTCAGAATCACCACCGGATCATGGCTCGCGATGAGCACGGTCTTCCCCTCCTCCGCCAGGATCTCAAGCGCCCTCGTCTTGTCGATGCCAGCGTTCTCGATCTCATCAATCAGCACGATTGGTGCTCTGCTGATCAGCGCAATGTCCGCGATCATCAACGCGCGGGATTGTCCTCCGCTCAGCGAGGACAGCGGGGCGCTGCCCGTAAACGGTTCGCCGCTCAGCTCGTTGGCAAGGTCGATGACGTGTCGAACTTCTTCCCGCGCTACGTCCCTGCTGTCCGCATGGACACCGAGGAACTCGGCAACCCCAAGATCCATCACAAACCGCATCGACTGTGAGAGTTCCGCAATGCAGCCATCCCCGCCGCCGGACCCGTTGTAGCCAGGGACCTGCACCGTCCTTCCAGTCGGCGTGTCACCGGCTGCCCGCTGTTCGATGTCCGACAGAAGCTGGCTCTTCCCCGATCCCGTTGGTCCTACCAGGGCGACCACATCGCCTGCCCTGAGGCCCAGACGTCTTACCTGTTCAGGATCACCGTGCTTCGTGCGTCCGCCGTTGATGGTCAGTCCAACTTCGTTACGATGCATTGCCTTTTCCCACCTTGATCTTCGTCACATGCCCAACCTGGAACGAGGCACCAACCTCTCGCTCGCCCATGCAGTAAGAGCACACTCCCGACGGCAGCGTCTCCCGAAGCGTGCGACCCGTTAGTGTCTCGACCGACGGAGCCTTGAGGAGCAATCCCTTCAGCGCAAGCGTCCCCTTGCCCGTGAGCCCGTTCACCTCAAGAAGCGTGGCACCCGGGTTGACCTTCCCTACGCGTTGGCGGAACACCTCGCGCTCGGCTTGCGAGACGACGTCTCCCTTGGTGATCACCACCACGTCGGCCGTTGACAACACAGGCCCGATTTTGTGTGGCACATCGATCCCGCTCAGCTGATCGATGACAGCAACGGCTAGACAACCGTCGATCGCAGGAGCGCAACGGTGACACAACCCAGCAGTCTCCAGTACCAGGAGCTCAGACCCCTCGGCGGATGCCCACTGGAAGATCTCCTCCAGATTCGCCACGTAGAAGTGGTCCGGACAGGTATCGTGACTCAGACCAACGACCACAGGGATGCCCATTGCGCTGTACTTCTCACCGTCGCGTGTGTCGAGACAGTCGATCTTCGCCACCGCAACCCGGAGGCCATCGTCCAATAGATGGCGGATCGTGTGTGTCATCACAGCCGTCTTCCCCACCGAGGGCGGCCCAGCAACCGTCATAAACCGCACGGGTACGCACCTCCTCCATCACGACTCGCAGAGAGCTCCACGGAACACGCGTCCGACAAGGAGGCAACAACCTGACAGGATTCGCTGCGCGTCATGACATCACCAAACGCCCGCGACACGGAGTCGATGAACGCCGTGATGGCCATCGCCCGCCTTTCCTCTCCCAGTTCCTCGACACACCCTCCCCCGCTCAGCCAAAGCACACGGCGGGCAAGCCGCAAGGCCTCCGGAAGGTAGTGCGTCACGTAGACCGCTGTGAGCGCTCCCTCCTCGATCACACGCTCCACAAGCGCCAACAGCGATTCCCTGAGTTCCATGTTCAAGGAACTGAACGGCTCATCCATAAGAAGAAGCTGTGGGCGGATAGCCAGCGCTCTGCCGATCGACACACGCTGCAGCATCCCCCCGCTCAACTGAGCGGGGTAGTACCGTTCAAATCCTTGCAGTCCCATCCTCGCAAGCCAGGCATCGGCCTGCTCCAACGCGGACGCCCTCCCCACACCCTGCGCACGGAGCGCCAAGCAGATGTTCTGCCGTGCTGTTCGCCACGGAAGCAGCCGCGGTTCCTGGAAGATATAGCCTATTCTGGCGGCATTGACACAGACCTGGCCCCTATCAGGTCGAAGCTCACCGACGATCAGCCTCATCAGGGTCGTCTTGCCCGAGCCCGAAGGACCCAATACGGCGACTACCTCTTGCGGGGCCACCGCGAACGCCACCTCATCGAGCACCACCACTTCCCCAAATGCCTTCGAGACCCCTTCAAAGCGGATCATTGCGTGAGGCCGCCCTCCCAGCGTCGAAGCCGTCTGCGCAGGGGCCTCAGGAGCACAAACTCCATGACGCCCACCAACGCCAATGCCCCGATCACCCAAGCGAAGAGTTCGGGCGTGTTGAGGTATGTCCAAGCACGAGAAAAGCTATGCCCAATACCGTTGAAGGCACCCAGCAGTTCAGCAAGGATGATGCCGCGCACACCGATTCCTGCTGCCAAGGTCAGTCCAGAGACGACGGGCAGCGCGATACCCGGAAGGTAGATCTGCGAAAGCAGCAATCCGCGAGACAATCGGTACGTCTTGCCCATCTCAAGGAGTTGCCTGTCGATCCCCAGCACACCGTCCACCGTATTCACGTAGACCACAGGAGCCACGATGAAGGCGACCAAGAACACTGCCTGCTGTCCTCCCATCCCGAACCACAGCATCCCCAGCACGGCGATGACCACAGCGGGAAGGGACATGCTCACCCAACGCACAGGTTCCAGAAACGCGCGCACGCGGCGCTCGACACCCGCCAACAGTCCCAACGTTAGACCGATGCCGCTCCCGATAGCCAGACTGAGGGCCAACCGTTGGAGTGTGATCCACAGCTGGCGAGCCAAGGCACCACGCTCGCCGAGCTGGACGAGAGCCGAGAACGTCGCAGCCGGCGAAGCGATGATCGCCTCGTGCAGCGTCATCGACAGCCACTGCCACAGCCCCAGGACGGCAACCGCGCCAAGCGCCGAAAACAACCACTGCACCTGGCCGTTTCCCGTGCGACCTCCCGTCCAAGCTCGAC
>PUMK01000141.1 GCA_003551325.1 Candidatus Acetothermia bacterium
CGAGTGTCTGTTCCCCGTGGAACGGGTCAGTGCTCACCGAAAGGTCGCTCAGTGCCGCAGCCAGCGGCGCGAGCCAGATCCGCGCATCGTCAGGCGTCGTGGCCCAGTAAGCGTTCGTCACGACCCCCACCTTGAACCCGAGCGTGTGGGCATGCTCGATAGCTCGGGCCAACAGGGGGTAGTGGACAAACGGTTCGCCCCCCTCGAAGTAGACCCACCGTACCGAGTCCAGATCCCGTGCCTGTCGCAGGATCTCCAGCAGGCCCTTGAGGCGCATCGTCCCCCAGTTCCGGGGGCTGCCCCACGTGAAGCAGTGATCGCACTCCAGGATACACATGTAGGTCAGCAGCACATGGATGCCGGTGAGCTCCACCGAACCCCCTCTCGCCCGCTGTCCCGTAACCGGCGCACGTTCACACTCAGCGCTCGTTGTACTTCCGGTTCGACCCTCGCGACGTGTCCACGGGGTACTTGCGGGCGCTCTCCTCCATCTTCCGGAACAGACACGCGGTCAGGTCAAACCCCGACCGTTGCGCCATGCGCAGGACAAAGAACAGCACATCGGCGAGTTCGTCCTGCACCTCGCGGACCCTCTCCGAGTCCGCAATGATCTCGGCAACTTCGGACTCGGAGCGGAAGCGGAACAGCTCCAGGAGTTCTGCTGCCTCGGTGATGATCCCGATCGCCAGATCCTTGCCGCCGTGGAACGAGTCCCAGTCGCGTGCCTCGCAGAATCCCTGCACCCGACGTTTCAGTTCAGCTACGGTGGTCTTCTCGTCCATCCGTCTCCTTCCGCGTAGCCATGATCCTAGAAGCGTCGTGTCATGGTTTCGTTCCGGCAGTACACGATGGCCAAGCGGCCTCGGCACCAAGAGCACCGGCACCTGTGCGGTCTCAAGCCTCGACCTCGAGTCCGAAACCATCCGCGAAGAGGTCAACGCACGCGGCGACGGCACGTTCGTCGTACCGTGTGCCCGCTCCAGCGCGGATCTCGGCGAGGGCGGCATCGACACCCGGCGCAGGACGGTACGGCCGATGTGAGGCCATGGCTTCGACCACGTCAGCGACTGCCAGGACCTGTGCTTCCAGAAGGATTTCATCCCCCGTCAGACCTTGCGGGTATCCCGAGCCGTCCAACCGTTCGTGGTGTTGGAGCACAATCTCCGCCACCGGCCAGGGGAACTCAATGTCCTGGAGGATGTCGCTGCTCGCTCTGCTGTGTTCCCGGATCATGCTGAACTCAAGTTCCGTGAGCTGGCTTGGTTTGTTCAAGATCTCGGCCGGGACCGACACTTTCCCGATATCGTGGAGCAGCGCCGCCACACGCAGCCCTTCAGCACGTTCTTCGTCCATCCCCAGCTGGTCCCCGATGGCGCACGCCAGTCGGGCCACCCGCCGCTGATGCCCTGCGGTGTACGGGTCACGCGTCTCGGACAATGCCGACAGCGACGCCACGGTACCTTCAAAGGTCTTGCGTACCTGGAGGTAGCTCTGTTCCACCTCCGCCCGGGCGCGTACCTGCTCGGTCACATCCTGGATTGAGACGAGCACACGGTCCAGCTCCTGTTCGTGACCCCGGACCACGGACAGGCTCACAACCGTTTCCAGCATATTCCCCTGGGAATCCCGCTCTTGCGCCCTGTAGCTCACCTCTGTCTGTCCGGCGAACAGGTCGACGAACGCGCGCCGGAACAAGTCGCAGAGGGAAGTTACGGCTTCCTGCTTCATGTGGACCAGTACGTCCTTCGCCTCGCCGGTCGCGAAGAGAGCGCGCGCTGCCTGGTTTGTCTTCAGAAAGCGAATCTTGTCCACCCACGTTCGCACAACCTCCGGATGGCCCTCGAAGTAGGCACCCAGATCGGTCACACCGGCGGCGCGCAGAGCATCCATCGCGCGCTTCACCGCGGAGCAGTCCTCCTCAAGCAAAGCAACAGGCGAGTTCTCGAACAGCTGGCGGTGTCGCGCCTCGCTCGCCCGGACAGCCTCCTCGGCCAACCGGCGCTCGGTGATGTCGCGGATGAGCGACAGCACTTCCTCCTTGCCCATAGGCACGATGCGTGCTTCAAACCAGCGCCGCCCTGCCGGCACCTCGAGTTCGTACTCCACGGTCTCGAGGGTCTCCGTCGCCAGCGCCTTGCGGATCGACGCCCGGATGCGGGAAGCGTCCTCCTCCGTGTGGACCTCCTCGAGCTTCTTCTGCAGAAGAGCGTCGACGGGCAAGGCCAGCTTGTCCTCAGAGGGAGCCATGATGTCGACGTACGTCCCGTTGCGGTCACGTAGGATGATGAGATCCGGAATCGCCTCCACAATCGCCGCGTTGTAAGCCTCGCTTCGGGCCAACGCGCGTTCAACCCGTTTGCGTTCCGTGATATCTACATTGAACTCCGCAACCAGCCACGTCCCTGCCGCGTTCCGGAACGGGACGGTGCGGACCTCGAAGAATCGGTCCTCATCCGGCAGATGCTGTTCAGAAGTGACCACCTTGCCGGTCTCCAGGGCCTCGGGCACCCGGCAAGTCGGACAGGGTTCCTCACGCCCCATGAAGTACGCGTAGCACTTACGGCCCTGTGGATCGCCGTAGGTTCGCTGCCAGACAGGATCCACATGGAGTAGATTGAAGTCGGCATCGAGCGTGTCAAGGTGCGTGTTCGTTGCTTCCATGATCGAACGCATGCGCTCGCGCTCCTCCTCCAACGACTGCACGGCCATCCTGCGCTCGGTGATGTCGTGCTGAACGCCAAAGTGGCCGATGATGCGGCCCTGTTCATCGTAGAGGCAGATGTAATCCCCGTCGATATCGATCGGGGTGCCGTCCATACGGCGCTCGCGTGTCTCGACGTGCCAGCGGCCCCTGTCGAACAGGCCACGCCAGATGCCGCGTCCATGCGCGAGGTCATGCTTGAATAGATCTCCTGGAGTCAAGCCGAGGAAGTCCCCTTCCTCCGCCCCGTATTGATCGAGCATCGCCTGGTTGACCTTGGTCATCCGCTGGTGGGCGAAGATGTAGTCGAGGGCGTCTTCCTTGTCAGTACCATCGTTCCAAACGACCGGATCATCGAGCATCATGAAGAAGAACCCAGTGAGCGACTGCGAGAACACTACCTCAAGCAGCTGAGCAAAGCGACCCTTCTGCTCGAGGTCATCGAACCAGTCCTGCGCCTTCCGCCCAGTGCCCTCCAATCCCGCATCGGCAAGGCACCGACGAACCTCGTCCGGGGTGCGTTCAACAGCATGTCCGGTTCGTTCGTTGTCTTCCCTGTGCATGCGGTGCTCCTTCGATGGCAGCGACAGCCCCGACCATCACTATAGCAGAAAAGGCTCGGGGTGCGGCGGAGAACGCGGCGGGCCGGCCTTGATCCTGTGTGTCGTCGGCGTAGGATATGCCGCTGATGCGCGTGCCGCACACGTCAGGGACAGAGGAGACAGTTGGGTACGTATCTGCGGGTACCTTTCCCCTACGATTGCCCAGAAATGTGCAGCGGAGCTTAGGAAAATGTTACAACCGGTGTTGAGTTGGGCAGTGCTGTTTAGCACAGCGACGGTCTGCTTCGTGCTGGCGATGCTCGTGAGGCGTACCGCCACGATCCCGGGGGCCCGGTGGCTCGCCTACCTGCTCGCCACGGCCGCCTTCTACACGCTTGTGTCGGGCCTGGAGATGGTGATCGCAGTTCCATCGGTCAAGATCGCGTTGTCAACGTTGGAACACGTGGCGATCAACACGTTCGGTCCGTTGTTTGTGCTGTTCGTATGGGCGTTTACCCGAGACCAGCACCCGTTCCGTGGAGCGGTGCGCGTTGGGCTGTGGGTGATTCCCGTGGTCAACGTCGCCATGACGGCGACGAACGCCCTTCACGGCCTTGTGTGGACAGGTTTTTCTCCCGGGCCGCCGGGCACTGGGGCTCTCATCTACCACCACGGCCCGTTTTTCTACGCCGGTTTGGTTTGGATCTATGGGTGCTTATTGGCGGCGGCGTGGCGCATGGCGCATTGGGCACGGCATGCGCCACCGGCGCAGCAGAAGAAGGCCTGGGTGTTGCTCGCCGCTATGGCGATTCCCCTTGTGGGAAGCGCAGTGTACATGCTCGGGATCCTGCCCGCTACCGGTTTGAACCTGACCGCGTTGGCCTTTGGGGGCACGGCGATCGTCCTTGCCTGGAGCCTACTTCCTTCACGTCCGTTCGAGCTTGTCCCGGTAGCCCGCACAGCACTGTTGGAGACCATCCCCGACGGTGTGCTTGTCGTGGATGAAACGCGGCGCGTGGTGAGCGTCAACCCGGCAGCCCGCCGCCTGCTCGCGCTATCGCACAACGTCATTGGCGTTGAGTGCGGGGAGGTGTTCGGTCGGTGGCCGCAGCTTGCTGCCGTTGTGCGCCGTGGTGAGGTCAACCCGGTGGAGACAGCGTTGGGGGGTGCCAACGAGGCAGCCTTGGAGGTTCGCGTCCTACCGCTTGCCGGCCACCGCGGTCGGCGCGCCGGCCGCCTGATCCTGTTGCGCGACATCACGGAGCGGGTAAAGGCCGAACAAGAGCTTCGCGATTCGGAACGCGAGTACCGAGATCTCGTCGACCCCGCGGTAGTCGGTGTCTACAGAAGCACGATCGAGGGGGAACTCCTGTACGTCAACGATGCCCTGTGGCGCATGTTCGGCTACAGTTCGGCTTCGGCGTGCAGAGCGGCAGGAGCAGGCGCGCTGTACAAGGACCATGCGGATCGGATTGCCCTCATCGAACGCCTGCAGCGAGACGGCGAGGTGAGCGACTTCGAGTTCAACGCGGTGGACGCTCGAGGCAAGACCAGAAGCGTGCTCGTCAGCGCGCGGTTGTCCGGACGTGTCGTCACAGGGATGGTCATGGACGTCACCGAGCGCCGGCAGGCTGAGCAGGCGTTGCGGGAGAGCGAGGAGCG
>PUMK01000193.1 GCA_003551325.1 Candidatus Acetothermia bacterium
CTCCCGCACATAGGGGAACGGCGGGACGTCGCGCACGATCTCCTCCACAGACCAGTTGACCCGCTCAGACCACGCCAGCACGCGCGTCAATTCCTGCTTGGCCTGGTGGTCGTTCGCACTGTCGATGGCAGCCCGTAGTTCTTCGTTGGAAAGGAGGCTCTCCGGATTGTCCACCCACGCGAAGTAGTGGGGGAACACGGGTACCCGAAAACCGCGTCGCTTGACCAACGGGTGGGTCGGCAGGAGTTCCGTCAGGATGCGTTTGATGGTGGCATGCCGGTTGGCACCCCGCGTCTTGGAGAAGAGGTCAGCGAACTCCTTGCATGCTCTGGCCGCTTGGGCTACCGGTTGGAGGCCGAAGTAGGCAATCATCCATGGGCAGAAGCACTCCCGCTGCTTGATCCCCATCGTATCAAACACGCATCCGTCGGAGTCGATGCACACGAGGTGGGCATGCTGACCCCGGAAAGCCGCCAGCTGTTCGTGTATGTCCACGGTCACCTCCTTTCAGGTGGTTGCAGTGTCTCGCGTTGTCTCCGGCGGACTACGCCTCTGTTCAGTCAGCGTCCCGATAGGCTGTTGGCACGTAGGGCGACAGTCGTTGTTCAGCGAACACGGGTTGCAGGCGAGCGAAACGAAGGCGACCTGCTACGACCGGTACCGAGATCGCGTCCTCGCCGAGCAGGGGGCGTGCGTACTCGATGAAACCATCGCTTACGTCCATCTTGCAGGGAGCGATCCAGCGGCATGGGAAGGGGCGATCCACGTCGGCCACCTCTTCCAACCTGATTGTCGCGTAGCGCGGCCGGTACACGGGGCCTTCTGCACGTCCGATGGACACCATGACGCCGTCGAGGTCGTCGGCAGCCACGGACACAGCTGTCCTTCCCACATGGTAGGCCTCATCGAGATCGACCGGAGAGGCGTGGAGCATCGCGTTCCGCTGTTCCGTCCCCGGGACCTGGCCTCGGGCCAGGCCGCCCACGGGAAGTCCCACGTCGTTCAGGTGGTTGACCAGGAGATCCGCCGCGGTGGTCCTCGACGAGGAGAACGACGCGTGTCCGAAAGCGTCGCGCCTCTCTCCCAGATCGGCGAGACTCAGCCCTTCTGAGATCACCACGACGGCTCGTCCGTTTCGACGTACCGTGTCCGCCACGCGATCTGTGATCTCCTCTAGGGTAATCGCGCTCTCCGCAAGGAGGATCAGCAACGGCGTCTCCCGATGTGGGTCGGAGAGCCTCGCCGCCGCAGGCACGAAGCCCACCCTGCGGCCCATTGCCTGGACAACGAGCACCGGATCGGCCGGAGCGGACCCCCGATTCTCCTCTTCCAGGCATTGCAGCGTCCACGCCCAGTAACGGGCCACGGAGCCGAATCCGGGTGTGTGGTCCACCTTCTCTAGCTCCGGATCCCCGAGGTCGTTGTCGATGGTCTTGGGAACCCCCACTACCTTGAGATCGTAACCTGTTGCCGCCGCTGTCTGTTTCAGCTTAAGGCACACACCTTGCGTGTCGTTACCGCCGATCCCGAAGAAGTAACCCACACCGTGGGCACGGAAGACCTCTACCGCCCGGGCAAGGTCCTCCGCGCTCTGCAACTTGTAGCGTGCTGTGCCGATCGCACCTGCCGCTGGTGTTGTCCTCAAGAGCGATATCTCCTCTGGGTTCTGCGTCGACAGGTCTAGGAGTTGCTCCCGGAGCAAGCCCACCACCCCATGATGCGCCCCCCACACCGTTCCGAATTGGCCTTCGTTCTCTCGGCAGCCCTCGATGATTCCCCGAAGGGAGTTGTTGATGACCGGTGTCGGGCCACCCCCCATCGCGACGACCACGTTGCTGTTCTTACGCCTCAACGGCATGCCCCTTCTCCAGAGGTTTGCAGTGCTCCTGTCGCCCCGCGTTCGCCCTCATACCCCGGAATATGCAGAGAACCCTCCGTCGACCGGGATCACGATCCCGGTCACGAACCTCGCTTCGGGGGAGATCAGCCACTTCACGGCGCCCACCAGGTCGTCCGGTTCCCCAAAGCGCCCCATCGGCGTGTGGTTGATGATCGTCCGTCCTCGGTCGGTAAGCTCTCCCTGTTCGTCCATCAACAAGTAGCGATTCTGTTCGGTGAGGAAGAACCCGGGAGCCAGCGCCACCACCCTGATCTGGGGTGCGTACTCCTGCGCCATGTGAACCGCCAGCCACTGGGTGAAGTTGGCCACTGCGGCCTTGGCTGCTGAGTACGCTGGTATTCTTGTGAGGGGGCGCAATGCGTTCATCGAGGCGATGTTCACGATCACACCGTGTTGCTGGTGGGCCATCACCTTGCCGAACACCTGGGAGGGCAGGAACGTCCCCACGAAGTTGAGGTCGAAGACGAACTTGACCGCATCCTCCGGTAGCTCGAAGAAGGGGAGATCGGCGCTTGTCGTTCCTCGTGGATGGTTGCCGCCTGCACCGTTGATCAGAACGTCGACGCGGCCGTACGTCGACAGCGTCCTTTCACATGCGCGTTCCAGCTCTTCCCGGGAGAGCACGCTCGCCTTCAGCGCCGATGCTTTTCCCCCGGACCGGCGGATGCCGTCTACAATGGCATCTGCCTTGTCTTGCTCGAGATCAACCACCGCCACCTGAACGCCACACGCAGCCAGCCCAGCGGCCATGGCTCCACAGAGTACACCACCACCGCCGGTGAGCACCGCCACCATCTTGGACAGGTCATCCATCACTACCTACCTTAAGGGATGTCAAGTGGGACCTCAGGTGGCGCGACAAGGCGTCATGGTACGTGCGTTCGTTTGCCCCTAGCGTGGCCAGGAGGTCATCGCCGAGGGCACTCTGCAGCACTACGCCGTAGCCGACGTGGAGCATCTGTCTTGTTGGGTCGTGGGAGAGGAGTACGGGAAGCCCCTCATCCGCTATGCTTGGGATATCCGGAAGCTGTTTCACGTCCGTGGAAAGGTGATACGTGTCTCGCTCCTCCGGGAAGTGCAGAAGGGAGAATGCAGCGATCTCACGGAAGAGCGAGGGGGCGATTCGAGCAGCCACCTCCAGCGCCACAAGGTAACTCGTGCCGGCCGTCTTGACATGCCACAGCCCCGGGGCTTTGTCAGCCATAAGCGGGTACAAACTGAACTTGTCCGATCCCGAATGGAGGCCAAGGCGGTAGCCTCCCAGTGCCTTGGCGATGGCAGTATGGGCAGCCAGCACTTCCCGGAAGGTGAGCAGGTCACCGATCCAGTCAATGCCCTTCTCCATAGCTCCCGGGAACCTCGGTGCAAGGCTGGATAGCTTGACGCCTGCTCGTTGTAGCTCAGTGCCAACGAAGAAGTGCTCCTCAGGGCTTGTCGGGCTCTGCGTTTCGTCCACCGAGAGTTCGAAGTCGAAGGACGCACCGCACATCGATGCCAGGGTCTCGTACATCTGGATGGCGAAGCCTACTGCGCCCCCGTACTTCACCGCCGCCCTGACCAACGTGTCCTCCACCAGGGCTAGGCGACCGAGGCCTGGCACCTCGTGGACGGTTCCTAGGTAGTCCGTTCGCAGGCGTTCCGCATCCGGAAGAGATCGGAAGCTCATGGCCAGCTGGCTCGTCGTTAGGGCATCCACATCCACCACATGATCGGACGGATCACATGTGAAGAAACTGTAGCCTGCCCCAACGGCCTGTCGCGCATCCTCCGTTGACTTGAGATGGTCTGCGTCTGCTCCGAACCCTCCCCTGTACCCTGCCTGCAGGGCGCCGAACACTGCTCGGGCGAGCACATCCTCGAAGGTACTCCCCGTACGCCTGTTCTCCCGGACGGACTGTTGGGCAAGAATAGGGAAGACGCACATGCCTTCCAGCGCTTGAGCATGGCCCGGTGTAGCAAGGCCTATCCGATCCCCAAACCCGAAGGCGGGCATCCCCTCGGGGACGCAACATGGAGAGAGCCACGGCAAGATCCGTCCAAGGGATCTTGCATTCTCGATGGACAGCGGGCACAGCATCCCTCCATTGGCCAGTCGCTGACCATGGATTCCTTCCAAGGTTGAGGATGTCAGGAGTTGCCTCCCCCCCGGCCCGTAGACGATGGCCAGTTCTGTCCCCTCCACATGTTGGAGAGAACGGGGGTAGATCGCGAAGTCCGGCGGAAGCACCTTCTTCAGTTCCATTGTCCCTGTAGCTCCGTGCAGAGGTGTAGGAGTGACGTCGCATCAGGAGGGACGAAACTCTCTACGACCAGTGTCCCCCTGTAGCTGCACGTCTCGAGCCCCGACCACAGTGTCTCGAATGCCAGATGACCGTATCCTGGTGGCCAGCGGTTGGAGTCTGCCAAATGGACATGGAACAGCCGTTGCCCTGCTGCTTGGAGCGCCGCGGGAGGTGAAGACTCCTCGATGTTGGCGTGAAACGTGTCGAACAGAATTCCAAGGTTGTCGACGCCTACGCGTTCCACCAGGGAAAGGGCTTCTTGCACGGTGTTAACCAGCTTTGACTCGTATCGATTGAGGGGTTCCAAGGCCAACCTGACGTTGGGCATGGCCTGCGCACAGTGGCGGAGCGATTCCTCAAGCAAGCTCGGTTCCCCCTCCGCCCCCCGCAGGAGCCCCACGATGACCACGGCCTCGTGGGGAGCGGCCAGCTTCATGTGATCGACAATCCGCTCCCGAGCGCGCTCTCGCACGCGATCGTCCGGGGAGCTGAGGGACAGGCCTTCCTTAGCCGCCGCCTGTCCTGTGGTGATCGAGGACAGCCTGAGCCCTGCGGAGGCCAGCGCACGGTTGACCGCTTCCTTGTCGAGATGTTGGGGATCGGTGATCGCAAGCTCCACCACACGGTGCCCCTCTCGCGCGAGTTGCTCCATGGCGGTGCGCCACGCACCCGGGTCAAACGGGGAAAACGGTGTAGGATCCTGAAGGGGGA
>PUMK01000285.1 GCA_003551325.1 Candidatus Acetothermia bacterium
AAAGGCTAACCTGGGGCGACCCAGGAGCGCAAAGCCAAGGACCTCTCCGAGGAAGCCGGGCTGCCGAAACACCTCCAAACCAACAGGAGGTGTTTTTTGATGCGAAAGTGGACGGTCGTAGCAACAGCGTTGGTGGCAGGGCTCGGGATGAGCGTGGCAGGATTTGCGGTTGTTGGGCCAACAGCAGATGTGTTCAAGATCAGCGAGTTCACCATCCCCGTCGAGTACCACATTCAGGTGCTTGAGGGTGGCGCGTACATCTTCACCGAGGACGATCTGACGAACGTGGCGGCTCCCGACTACGTTGGCTGGGCGGAGACGGACGTTGTCAGCATCAAGTTCGAGACGAACACTGGGCAGCACGAGGTGACGTTTACGACGACCCCTTACGAGAACGCAGCGCGCGAGGCGGTGCTTCCGACGGAGTTCACCGTGGACGGTAGCGTTGTGGAGCGTGTGCACGCGGTGACGCCGACCCTGGGCGCAACGACCTTCGCGACGATGCTGCGCGTTGAGAGGGACGGTTGGAACGATCCGGCGGGTTTCTATGAAGCGACCGTCATGATCACGGTTGCTGATCTGTCGATATAGTTAAGCTTCTTCGAAGGTTGACAGGCGGCCGGCCATGATGGCCGGCCGCTTGTGCAATGATACCGCGGTTACAGCGGCAGGCCGCCACGGCAAGCAAGCGCGGCCAGGCCCCACTCGTTCGGGCCGAGACCTACCTGCATCGCGGTGACCCAACACAACGACAGATCCCTGGTTGCCAGCAGGTCGTGCGTTGCTGCGTAGGCGCCAGGGCAACTATACTGGCTTTGCGCTTGAGAGCATCGCCGAAGGGGAGTTGACAGATAAGCGACTGTTCATCTGGCTCTTCGATGGTGCCTAGGTGACAGCGATCGCGCGGTGAAGTCGGCAACGCCGCGCGGGCATTGCCTTCCCTGACGGGGCAACAGGCAAGCGTGACTGTGTGAGGAGGCACCCACATGCGTGAACTCCGAGACTACATCTTCGCTGGGCTCGACCTGCGGGGGAAGGTGATCCTCGACGCCGCCACCGGTGCGGGAGGGGCGACGGTGGATTGGGCGCAACGGCTGCAGGCGACCGGCGCCAAGGGAAGGATCATCTCCGTCGATATCGCGCAACCCGCACACATCGTGGCCGCTCTCACAGAGCGGCTGGGCAGCCTCTTGGAGCTGGTGGAGATCAGGGAGGCGGACATCTTCGCGCTCGAGTTCCTCACGGACGGGTCCGTGGACATCGTCAACTGCGACGACACCATCATCTTCCTCAACGACCCGCCCCTGCGCTTGCTTGCAGCCCTGCGGGAGTTCCACCGGGTGCTGAAAGCTGGCGGGCAGCTCATCATCACCTCGGAGCTCGCCGCGGAACGTGAAGAGGAGCACATGGGCCAGTGGCGACGGTGGAACCTGGCCAAAGCTGTGTTTGCACTGAAGGGCGAGACCTGGTCCACCGAACTGCGCCCGCAGGAGGTGGCGCTGGCCCTGGAGACAGTCGGCTTTGCGATCACCGGGCAGAAATGCTTCCCGACAAGAAAGATCGAGGACTACGAACCGGCGATGCACGAATGGGAGGAGCTCGTGCTGGCTGCCACAGACAAGCTTCCGTGGCCAGAGCTCAGGACTTCGCTCCGCTCCAGCATCGCCGCAGTGCGTAAGAAAGTCCACGACGACGGCTATCTGAGCGTCCCTCCAACGTACGTCATCAAGTGCACCAAGCAGCACGCCTAACTGCCTGACGGATGACCCGGGGCGCATGGACGGGAAGCCCGAGCAGAAAGCGACGTGGATGTGATTCCAGAGCAACCGGTGGAGGGAGACGAGGTCCAGCTGGTTCTGTCTGCTGAGTGGCCAGACTCCTGCATCCCTCTCACTATAAGGACTTTCCGGTTGGGGAGTGCTATCAACCTAACTCTGGTTGCACCGAGAGCACCCTGCGTTCCTGTACCCACCGATTGGGAGAGGCAAGTCTCTCTCGGAGAACTGGACGCAGCCACGTACGAGGTGAACGTGGTGTTTGAGGGGGAGAGCGTCGGTGAGCGCGCGTTCTCCGTGGTCGAGGAGATCGTTGAACCCGTTGAGGAAGAGAACGATTACTGGGAAGCGCCCGAGGATCCCGATCTCAGCGGCAGGAGGCATCGCGTACGCACTGGTCGGTGCGGATGGCAAAACCTACACCTGTATAGGGACAGCCAGCCAAGCTGAAGGAGCGCAGATGCCCATACGACTGGATTGCGCGTTTCTGGCTTCCCGGGGCTCGTAGTTCCCGATGCGTTCGGCAGAAACGCCATTCTGTGAGAACACTTGGATGGAGCAAGCATTGAGGACACCACACCGTTCGTTATCCCGGGTGCCGAGTCGTGGGCCCCCAGCCGAAGCCGAGTCGTTGATGCTGCACGGTGACCGTCCGCGCTTCACCCAGCGTGTCCGACCCAACCGTCATCACGCTCCATACGTGCTGCTATTCCACCTCACACAGCCACGGTCACGTATCGAGTTCAGGCGCTACGTGCGTAGCACCCAGATCTCGCTGGTGCCACCGCTCTCGACCAACTCATTCCACTTCTTCATATGAGCAGGCGTGGTGGGCAGCTTCCACCACTCGTCCCAGAACTTCCCGCACTCCCCCTGGTCCGCGAACTCAAGCTCCAGGCACACCTTGTAGAATGGGCCGTACACCGGAGTGTAGACGCGGGAGGTACCACTGAACCCGCTGGCCTTGCCCGCTTCGAAGATCATCTGCACGACCTCGTTGATACGGCCCGGCTTGACCATGTAGCACAGACGATGGACGATCATGAGCTTACCTCCTTGTGCACCTTGCTCAGATAGCAGGAGACCGTGGCTGCGTGAGTAGCTGTATCGCGTCATGCGCTCGCCGCTTCTCACCTCCCCCGGCTGGCGCTCCGATGAGCGTGCAGGGCATGGTGCAGCCGAACAGGGGTGGCTTAGCGTGGAGACCAGACAACCCTCACGCGCTAGGTCACTCGGGGCCAGCAACCACGCGACCGTCCAGTCGTAAACACTTCTACACCCGGATAGCCTCTCCTGTCAAGTCCGAGGTCAATATCCTCTAGGGGATGCTGTTGTCGTAGAGTATCGTAGTGAAGACAGCGAGCATCATTGGTGAAAGGACCCCCCCCGTTGGCCGGGATGCCTGGAAAGTGTACAGTGTTGGTGGCTCGGTCGGGCGGAGACCCCGACGTCGTGGAGAAGCCCCATGGAGAGCTCCGGGCGGCGGTTGGCAGCGGTCATGTTCACCGACATCGTGGGCTACGCTTGCCTCGTGCAACGCGATGAACGCCTGGCGTTGGAGCTCCTTGAGGAACACCGCTCCCTCATCCGTCCGCTCATCACCCACTGTGAGGGGAGCGAAGTCAAGACCATAGGCGACGGCTTCCTGATCGAGTTCCCCAGTGCGCTCCAGGCGGTGCGGTGTGCCGTGGAGATCCAACGTGCTCTCCGCGCCCATGCTGCGACCCAGCCGGCAACACGGAGCCTCGGGGTTCGGATTGGCGTTCATCTTGGCGATGTCGAACACCACGAGGGAGATATCCTGGGAGACGGGGTGAACATCGCCTCCCGGATCCAGCCCCTGGCTGAATCCGGGGGGATCTGTGTATCGAGCCAGGTGTACGACCAAGTGGAGAACAAGCTGGAGGTGCGGTTCGTCTGCCTCGGTCCCCAGACCCTGAAGCACATCGCCCGCCCGGTGGAGGTGTACCGGGTCGTTCATCCGTGGGAGGAGCCTCCCATGAAGGAGCAGCCCGAGACCCAACCTCCCAACAGGAAGACAGTGCATCCCTCCAAGCCCTCCGTCGCTGTGCTGCCGTTTGCCAACGTGAGCACGGATCCAGAGAACGAGTGTTTCTGCGATGGCCTCACTGAGGACATCCTCGCTCAACTGGCCACGATCGGATCGCTGAAGGTCATCTCCCGGACATCGGTGATGAGGTACAAGGGAAGAACCGACAAGCCCCTCAGGGATATCGCCAACGAGCTCGGCGTGGCGACGATCCTTGAGGGCACCGCGCGCAAGGACGGGGACCGGGTGAGGATCGTGGCGCAGCTGATCGACGCTCATGCCGACGAGCACCTGTGGGCCAAGACGTACGACCGCTACCTCACCGACATCTTCGCGATCCAGACTGAGGTCGCGGAGGCGATCGCTTGTGCGCTCCAGGCAACCATCACTGGGGCCGAGCGAGAGAGGATCGAAAAGCAACCCACGAAGAACCTTGAGGCGTATAGACTCGTCCTTCAGGCGCGGTTCGACCTCAACATCAGGTCGTGGACACAGGAACTCATTGAGCAGGCACATCAGATCCTCCAGCGGGCGATCGAGCTCGATCCCGACTACGCCCAAGCGCACTGCGCCCTCGCGGACGCGTACCGGTTCCTAGCGCAGCGCAGCAGTGAGAGCAGGGGCACTGAGGAGTGGCTGTCCAAGGCGGAAGGGGCGGTTCGGCGAGCGCTGGAGCTCGATGACACGCTTGCCGAGGCCCACTACGCAGCCGGAGCGCTGGCCCGGGACAGACGTGACTGGGCGCAGGCTGAGCAGTGCTACCGGAGAGCACTCGAGCTCAACCCGAACACAGCCCTAGCCCACAACAGCTACGCAAAGATGCTGTCCTACCACGGTCGGCGTGACGAGGCCCTGGAGCACATCCTGCGTGCTCGCGAACTGAACCCCAACAACACCGATGCGTGGAGGGCCCTAATGTGGATTTACTTCCGCGCGCGTCAGTACGAGCGAGCGCTCGACGAGATTCGGGAGTTCCTGCGAAGTTTCCCGGACTCGGCTCGCAACTTCGACGGGATAACCGGAGAGGCTTTGTACTGGCTGAGGCGGTACGAGGAGTCCCTGGCCC
>PUMK01000172.1 GCA_003551325.1 Candidatus Acetothermia bacterium
GCCACCATCATGATGAACGAGGACGGCAGCTTCCGGCTGCTGATGGGTGCGACGGATCTGGGTACGGGCTCGGATACCGTTCTGGCACAGATTGCTGCGGAAGTCCTCGGCGTCACGGTGGACAAGATGTCGGTTTACTCCTCGGATACCGATTTCACGCCGTTTGACGTGGGCGCATACGCGTCGAGCACAACGTATGTGTCCGGAACGGCGGTGCTGCGGGCGGCTGAGGACGTGCGTCGGCAGATCCTGGAGGTCGCTTCCGATATGCTCGGGCAACCCGCCGAGGGCCTGTGGTTGGAAGCGGGCCACGTGCACGGGCCGGACGGGAAGGCGATCCCTCTGGGTGAGGTCGGATACCGCGCTGCATACGTGACCTCCCAGAGGCAGATCGCGGCGACGGCATCCTGCGTCCCCGAGGAATCTCCCCCTCCCTTCGCCGCGTTTTTCACAGAGGTTTCTGTGGACCGGGAGACGGGCATCGTGCGTGTGGAGCGTATGCTGGGCGTCGGGGATTGCGGAACTCCGCTGCATCCTCGGATGGCCGAGGGACAACTGGAAGGGGCGATGGTCCAGGGGATCGGCCACGCCTTGTTCGAGGAGATGCTGTTCTCCGAGCGAGGGCGTTGTGTGAACGCCAATCTGCTCGACTACAAGATCCCCGTAGCCACCGACGTACCGGACGTTGAGGCGATGTTGGTGGACTCGTATGAGCCAAGCGGTCCGTTAGGGGCGAAGTCGATCGCTGAGATCGGGATCAACGGACCGCTCCCCAGCATCTCCAATGCTATCTACCATGCAGTGGGGGTACGCTTGACGCATGCACCGTTCACCGCAGGGCGTGTGTTGGCCGCTCTGGAGGCGCGTGCATAAATCTCCGGGTCCTTCGACGTTGGACGCCGGATCATCGGGGAGGTGGTACCGTACGCATTGTCAGCCCGTTGACCCTTGAATTCCTTACACCAGATGCATGTTGAGGAGGAAAGAGCGATGAAATCCGGAGTTCGCCGGTTGTTGGTCGGTGTGATGCTGACCCTGCTTGTGCTGCCGTTTGTGGGACAGGCGCAGGAGCAGGTCCACCTTAGGTTTACCCTGGACTGGATGATGCAGGGTCCGCAGGCTCCGTTCCTTGTCGGGATCGACAAGGGTTACTTTGCCGAGGAGGGCATCCGCCTGACCGTCGATCGAGGTTACGGTTCCGCGGATGCTGTGACAAAGATCGCCACGGGTGCTTACGATCTCGGTTACGCGGACATCAACTCGATGATCGAGTTCAACGCCCAGAACCCCGATGAAGCGCTGGTGGCGGTGGCCATCGTGTTGGACTACCCGCCGTTCTCCATCATGACGCTTGAAGGTACAGGGATCACAACGCCTGAGGAACTGAAGGGTCGGGTGCTGGGCGCCCCTGCAGGGGACGCTTCGCGAAGGTTGTTCCCGCTCTTCGCGAATGCGATAGGCATCGAGGTTGGCGATGTGGCCTGGGTCAGCATGGACGTCCCGCTTCGTGAGCCGTTGCTCCAGCGGGGGAACGTCGATGCGATCAGCGGGCACTCGTTCACGTCGTTCCTCAACCTGAAGGCGATCGGCGTCCCCGAGGACGACATCGTGGTCTTCCTGTACGCTGAGTACGGGGTTGACCTCTACGGCAATGCGGTCATGCTGCCGCCAAGCTTGCTCGAGGAGAAGCCGGAGGTAATCCGCGGATTCCTGCGCGCCCTTACGCGCGCCTGGCATGACAGCATTGCGGATCCTGCAGCTGCCATCGAGTCCATCCGGGCCCGCGATGCGCTGATCGATGTGGAGGTGGAGGAGGCGCGGTTGCGCCTCGCCATCGACGTGAACATGCTCACACCGGACGTCATGGAGTTCGGTTTCGGCGATGTGCAGCCGGATCGGTTGGAGCGTTCTATCCAGCTGGTTGCCGATGTGTTTGACCTTCCGAAGGTTCCAGCTCCGGAGACCGTGTTCGACGGCGGGTTCCTTCCGCCGCTCGAGGATCGGCTGCCGCGCCAGTAGAGCGCTGCCGTCGCGGTTGGCTCCTACGAGGAGTCGACAGGAGGGGAAGCTTGTGAGCAACGAACGGGCCGTCGCCAGCGCGCAGCGTTCCTCGGAATCTATCGCGGTGGCGTTTGACAACGTGAACCTTGTATACCGCGCCAAGGACTCGTCGACAGCTGCACTTGAGGACATCAACATGTCCGTCGGCAAAGGGGAGTTCGTGGTGGTGGCGGGCCCCAGCGGTTGTGGAAAGACCACGTTGCTCAAGCTGATCGCCGGCCTGATCTCACCCACCGAAGGTGAGGTCAGGCTGGTGGGTCAGCGCGTGCGGGGGCCGAGCAAGGTCGTGGGGATGGCATTCCAGAATCCGACACTGCTTCCGTGGAGGACGATGCTGCAGAATGTACTCCTGCCGCTCGAGATCGTGGAGCCCCATCGTTCACAGTTCCGTCGGGAGCGTGCCGCGTACATGAGGAAGGCGAACGAGCTTCTCGAGTCCGTTCACCTCACGGGGTTCGCCAATGCGCATCCGTGGCAGCTTTCGGGGGGGATGCAGCAGCGGGCGTCGTTGTGTCGAGCGTTGATCCATGAGCCGGAGATCCTTCTTCTGGACGAGCCTTTCGGTGCCTTGGATGCGTTCACACGTGAGGAATTGTGGCTTGTGCTTCAGGATCTCTGGCTTGAGCGCACGTGTACGGTGATGCTGGTGACGCACGACCTTCGTGAGGCAGTGTTCCTCGGTGACACGGTGTACGTGATGAGCAAACGGCCAGGAACACTCACCGAGCGTTCAGAGGTACCGTTTTCGCGACCCAGAACACTGGAGGGTTGTTTTGAACCAGAGTTCTTGGAGATGTTCCGCCGCATCCGTGAGCAGATCGGCGAAGTGCGGGAGCGGACTTCGTGAGGAGGTAGCCCGTGCAACTGCGTGAGCGGCTTCGCGACTATGCGCTTCCCACACTGACCTTCGTCCTGATGCTTGGGTTGTGGGAAGGGATCGTGGTGGTCTTCAATATGCCCAGATTCGTGCTTCCCGCTCCCACCGCGGTGTGGGCTTCGTTCCTCAGGTGGCAGTCTGCGATCTGGGGGCACGCGTTGCAGACGCTGTACACGACGCTGGTCGGGTTTGGCATCGCTGTGGCGGTGGGGCTACTCCTGGGATGGCTGGTCGGCTATTCCGCCGTCTTGTACAAGGCGCTCTATCCGCTTCTCGTTGCGTTCAACAGCGTCCCCAAGGTGGCCATTGTTCCTGTGCTCGTGATCTGGTTCGGTATCGGTACAGTGCCCGCAGTCCTTACGGCATTTCTGATCTCCTTCTTCCCGATTGTTGTCAACGTGGCGACCGGGCTGGCAACGTTGGAGCCTGAACTGAGGGACGTTCTGCGCTCCTTGGGCGCTGGCCGCTTCCAAGTCTTCTACAAGGTGGGGCTGCCGCGCACGATGCCTTACTTCTTCGCATCGATGAAGGTCGCCGTGACGCTTGCCTTTGTGGGGTCGGTGATCGCTGAGACCGTTGCCTCGAACAGAGGCGTGGGCTACCTCATGATCGCTGCTAGCTCGCGGTTCGATGTACCCTTGGTGTTCGCCGGACTTCTGGTGATTGGAGCCATGGGGGTTGTCCTCTACGTGGGTTTCGCCTTTCTCGAGGGCAGGCTCACGAGCTGGGCCTACCGCAAGTGATCTAGGGCGCGCGCTTCCATCGCTGCGGCCAGTGTTCGGGGAGGGCAGCCGCGCCGTAGAGCCCGATATCGTCGCCGAGGCTCGTGAGCCGGATGGGGGGAGGCTTCCGGGCGAGGTCGTTGAGCGTGTGCTCTACCTGGGGGCCGAGGTAGGCCCACGACTGTGTGATCCCGCCTCCAAGCACCAGGAGCTCCGGTTCGAGAAGTTCGCTAAGCACCGCAAGTCCTTGGCCCATTGCGCGGCAGGCATCGGCTACGATGCCCTGCGCGCTTGTGTCGCCACGCACGGCGCGCGAAATCACCTCCTCTGCGGTCAGCTGTTGTCCCAGCTGCTCTTGAGCGACACGTGCAATCCCGGCTCCCGCGGCGACCGCCTCAAGGCAGCCGCGCTTGCCGCATGCGCACGGTGGTCCGTCCGGCCAGATGACTGTGTGCCCGATTTCTCCGGCCATTCCTGAGTTCCCCCACAGGACCCTGCCATCGCTCACAAGTCCTCCGCCGATGCCTGTTGACCAGGTGACGTAGACGAAGTCCTCGGCACGGCAACCGGCGGTAAGCTCCCCGAGGGCTGCGCAATTGGCGTCGTTGGCGAGGAACACGGGGCAGCCCATACGGTGACTGAGTACATCGGGCAGGTTCAGCTCTTGCCAGCCCTTGGCGTTGGGGGCGCTGAGGATCTTGCCGGTTCGCATATCGAGGGCACCGGCAAAGGAGATACCCAACGCATCGAAGCCTTCAGGCGCGACGACGCGCACCGTGGCGATGAGTTCGTCCAGGTTGCCTGTGGCGAACGAACGGCGGTCGTGCAGCGCCCCGCGCTCCCACCGCGCTACTCGCGTCCTCGTTCCCCCGATATCCACGGTCACGATCTTCACGGACACCTCCTTAGGTTCGAAAAGGAGTGTCGCTCCATCGAGGGGGCAAGACAACTCCGGGCTCAACGGGAGACGATGTGTCACAAATCCCTCCAATGTGCTGGGGTCTTCGAATGGCCTCTCAGTCTGTGCTTGACGATGAGTCGAGCACCGTCTAGACTTCGCACAGGCGCAGCTTCGTTTGGTCCCTCCTATGGGGATAGGCGGGCGCGGCCGAGGAGGTGGTGTGAGCGGCGCATTCCGATCGGCCATCGCGAAGTCTGTTGCGGTCTGGTCGGCTGAACTTCTTAAGAAGTGTAAATTCTACGTCAAGGAGGCGTGCATGAAGAGAGTA
>PUMK01000139.1 GCA_003551325.1 Candidatus Acetothermia bacterium
GGTAGAGGTGGCCATGAGCGGAGGGGGAACGGCGGAGGCGGTGTATGAGGTGCTGGTGCGCCTGATCCGGGCGCCGGCGGTTGAGGTGGGGAGTGTTCCGGTTTTGAGGAGGGCGTGAATGTCGGTGTGCTGACACCGATTCGGTCTTGGACTGCATGGTAAACGTTAGTTGTCTCCGCCTCCTTGGCTTGAAGTGAGTTATGACCGGGAGATGCAGGGAGTTGTAGAGAAGTGGTTCACGTGACCTGATCTTGCGCCCTCATGCACTGTGCTCCAATCGAACCAACATCGAGATACCCTGGCCCAGCTTATGAAGAAATTTGCCCTGATTGGCGCTGCGGGCTACATCGCTCCAAGACACATGAGAGCCATTAAGGATACAGGCAATGACCTTGTCGCTGCCTTGGATCCCAACGATTCGGTGGGAATTATCGACAGCTATTTCCCGGATTCTGCCTTTTTCACAGAGTTCGAGCGGTTTGACCGCCACATCGACAAGATGCGTCGGGCGAATCATGGAAAAGCTATCGACTTTGTGTCGATTTGCTCGCCAAACTACCTTCACGACGCCCACATCCGATTTGCCCTACGTTCTGGGGCCGATGCGATATGTGAGAAGCCACTGGTCCTGAATCCGTGGAATATAGACGGTCTGGGAGAGCTCGAACAAGAAAGTGGTCACCGAATTTGGACGATTCTGCAGCTTCGGCTGCACCCCAGCATTGTTGCGTTGAGGGAGAAAGTTGAGACCGAGAGACGGAGTGCGAAGTATGAAGTGGACCTCACCTACATCACCTCAAGGGGCCGATGGTATCTACAGAGTTGGAAGGGGCGGGATGACAAAGCGGGTGGTATAGCAACAAACATTGGGGTTCACTTCTTTGACATGTTGCACTTTGTCTTTGGTGAGCTTGAAGAAAACATTGTCCATCTGCACACACAGACGAGATCTGCTGGTTACCTCGAGTACGAGAAGGCTAGGGTGCGCTGGTTTCTGTCTGTCGATTATGTCGACATACCCGCACCACGACGAGAGGAAGGACAACGCACCTACCGTTCTATAACTGTAGATGGAGAGGAAGTTGAGTTTTCAGGTGGATTTACTGATCTGCACACTCGCGCGTATGAGGAAATCTTGGCCGGTAACGGCTTTCCACTCGAAGAGAACCGAACTGCGATCACCGCAGTCAGTCAGATTAGGCGGACTAGCCCCGATCCATCAAGGGGACCTAGGCACCCTTTCTTGGCTTTGACGTGACGAGTCCCGGGACACTCGATCCAAACAGGATCACCACTGTTGGGCTCGGAGATTAGCTGATGCCTCAATCCGTCGGGTCATTTGAAGCTAGCTGAACGGGTGTTGCCTGCAGGTTCATTTCGAAGAGGCGTGTCCATTCTTGCGGGTGGAACCGTTGCCTCCCAGGTCCTCCTCTTTGCGGCAGCCCCGATCCTGACCCGGCTGTATTCTCCGGACGACTTCGGACTCCTCGCGATCTACGCGGCCCTTCTGGGAATCGGAGGCGTTGTCGTGAGCTTGCGGTACCAACTGGCCATTCCGCTTCCCGAGTCGGACCAAGATGCGGCGTGGGTGGCTCTGGCGGCAATGGCTGGAGTGATAGGAACGGTCCTAGTTTCCACAGCCGTTGTTGTGCTCTTCAGAGCACCCATCGCGCAAGGGCTCGGTGCCCCGGAGTTGGGCGCATTCCTTTGGCTGTTGCCGGTGGGTCTGCTCGCATTGGGGACCTACCAGGTCTTCAAGTACTGGGCGATCCGGAAGCAGGAGTTCGGACCCATTGCACGAAGCAAGATCACCCAGTCCGTGACAGCGATCGCAATTCAGCTGGGTCTATTCTCCTTTGGGCCGTTCGCGCTCCTCCTTGGCCAGGCTGCTGGACATGGAGCGGGCGGAGGCCGGCTGATGAGGAGTGCCCGGGTCAACTCCGGGCACCTGTTCCGCAACACGGCGCCTCGAGACATCTGGACGGCAGCCGTTCGATACCGCCGCTTCCCTCTTTACTCGACCTGGGGAGCTGTGTTCAACAAGGCGGGAAGTCAGCTTCCCCCGATCCTATTCGCGAGTCTGTTTAGTCCTGCAGCCGCTGGTATTTACTTTCTGACGCATCGTGTTCTAGCTCTACCGATGCAAGTCATTGGGCGGGCTATATCTGATGTATTTATCGCACGTGCAGCCAGGGCAAGGTATGACGGCGATCTTGCGCGGCTCATCAAAGTTGCACATAACCGTCTTACGTATATAGCGATTCCACCAACCATCCTTCTGATACTGGTAGGACCCGACCTGTTCGCCTTGGTGTTCGGGAGCGCGTGGCGGGAAGCGGGGCTTTTCGCGCGATGGATGGCCCCTTGGATCTGTCTGGTGTTCGTCACATCGCCACTGACTAGCGTCTTTTCAGTCCTCGAGAGGCAGGGCCAAGAGATGCTGTTCCAGTTCGCTCTGCTTGCGGGCAGGGTCGGAGCATTATTCATCGGCTACAGGATTGGAACCCTGGAAGCAGCGGTCGCGATGTTCGCTGGGGTGAGCGCTCTGTACTGGTTGGTGCTTCTGTCCTGGATAATCAGCGCCACCGGGAACCAATGGCAGACTGCGGCGAGATCCACCGGAGACGCAATCATTTGGGCCGCTCCCATCTTTGTCCCCCTGGTTACCGTGCTGATGTTTGGAGGAGAGGGCGTGGCGTGGATCCTCGGGCTGAGTGCAACAGGATTCGTCGGCGGTCTGCGCTACTACAGCCTGGTGAGGGCAGATTGAGGTCTGACCAGATGATCCAGGTTCATGTCCATGGCGCGAGATGGGTTTCTGACCCGGAAACAGGTGGAGCCGTGGCGGGCACCGCCTTCCTTAACGGGTCCAAGAAGGCAGGCTTGGGATTGCTGGCTTCAATGCCCTCCCCTACAGCGGGCATCGATGCGTGGTCCTCGAAACTTGCCTACACCAACGGATTCTATGCTATCATTGCGAGGAGTAGCCGAACCGTCGTCGCCGCAGTAGATCACGTCCGAAGCATCCCCCTGTTCTACGGCAGGAACGGGGACTCACTTTTCATAAGTCACGACGCTGAATGGGTGCGGGCCAAGGTGGGGGCAGTCAGGGTCGATGCGGCGTCACGTACCGAATTCCTCTTGGCGGGATTCGTGTCCGGACGCAACACCCTGTTTTCGAACCTCTACCAACTGCAGCCCGGAGAGGTACTCCTTGCGGAGTTGATTCAAGGGTCCGTGGTGGTGAAGCGAAGGCGCTTCTATCAGTTCGCTATTCACCGCAGTTCAAGGGAGTCTCCGGATGACGGGACTGACGATGCCTTCGATCGGGTGCTGGCCGGAGCAATGGACAGACTTTCGGATTATGCCTCTGGCCGCCAGCTCCTGATCCCTCTGAGCGGGGGGCACGATTCCAGACTTATCGCGACGACCCTGAAACAGCGCGGATACGACAACATCCTCACTTATACCTACGGGGTCGGGACCAGCATGGATGCCCGACGTGCAGAACGAGTGGCTTCAGCGCTTGGCATGAAGTGGCTGTATCTCGAGTATACCGTAGGGGGATGGGAGCGAGTCTGGAGGCAAAGCGACCGCAAGGCCTACCAGATACGTGGGTCCGGGTGGTCAAGCCTGCCCCATGTGCAGGATTGGCTGGCGATGAAGCTGATTGCCGAAAGACATCATGACCTCATAGAACCCGGCGCCGTGGTGGTTCCTGGCCATGGGGCTATGGCCATCCTAAGCCACCTTTCCGGGCTTCCCGCCGCGGGCGGACGCCCCGCGCTTGCTGAGGCCATCATGAGAAGGAAGTACCGCTTGGGCCCTATGAGTCGGGATGCGCGGGCATCCGTTAGAGAAAGACTGGAACCCTTCATTAACGACCTTCGGGTCGGACTCGAGAACGATCTGAGGGCGCGTTTTGCGGAGTTTGAGTGGCAGGAGAGGCAGTCGAAGTACCTGGTGAATTCGGTCAGGCTTTACGAAAGCTTCGGATTTGACTGGTGGCTGCCTCTCTGGGACTTGGAGTTCACTGGATTTTGGCGTAAACAACCTCGACCTGTTGTCACCGATAAGTCTTGGTACAAGGATGTGGTGGATCGGACCTACTGTTCAGCGGTCGGGGCCCATCATCTCGAGCGCGGCCCAAGCGGACGAGACATTGCCGATCGCACGCTCCGTCTGGTCGCTCGATCACGACTGGGGAGGACCTTGCGAAAGCTCTTGCCACGTAGCGTTCCAGTTCTTAGCCCAATGGGTTTTGAGGGACTGTACTCGAAGGAGGAATGGAGCAATTTGCGTCGCAATGGGTTGAGTCGGAACGGAATGGCAGCGCAAGCGTTCTTGGACCTCATACAATCGGACGATCCGTTAGTGACTGAAGTCCTTCGCGCACCTGTCATGACGGATGAAGCCGATGCGGTACCGATCTCCTAGCATTGTCTGTGACTTTAGGGACGGCATGGTGTACATCCATATGAACCGGCCGGATCAGGCCCGCCACCGGGTGAAAACCGTCTTTACGGACCGCTCAGCCATTGACCACCCTCCCGAACTGCCGGTACTGCGTGTGGGCGTCCACGGGTCAGCGCTGGCCGGGTTGTCTCCATGACACTCTACCCGGAGCGCATTGCTTGGCGCCTTGCCTTCGTGGGCTTCCTGGCCTTGTTTCCCGGGTTCGTCCTGTACCACTTGCTAGTAATGTGGTTGCACGTCCCACCGCTGCTGGCAGGATTCTTCGGTCCGGTGTCGGTGTTGCTTTTGCTCATGTACGCACCGCTTCAGCCCAAGCTCCTCCGATCGAGCAATAGGGCGGCCCAATTATTCATTCTCGAAGTTTTCCTCCTCCTGGCCTTCTTAC
>PUMK01000135.1 GCA_003551325.1 Candidatus Acetothermia bacterium
CAGAGGATTGTCGGTTATCCTCCGCCATGCGGTTGTTTGACCGGGACTTCTTGCGCGCACCCCGCCAGTACGTCGTGCAGTGCCTCATGGCGTTCGTGGTGATTGCCGGGACTGTGGCATTCTTCAACACGCTTGTGGAGGGGGTTATCGTGGCTGCCCTCGGGTCAAGCGCATTCGTCGTGTTCGCCATGCCACACCGGACCACGGCCATGCCCCGCCGGCTCGTCGGAGGCCATGTCGTGTGTGTGATCGTGGGGTTGCTCTGTTCGTTACCGCTGCGGCTCGGCTGGTGGGGTGGCGGAGGTCCGGCGTTCAGTCTCGTGGCAGGGGCCTCAGTGAGTCTGGCCATTTTTGTCATGGTGATCACGGACACGGAGCACCCTCCTGCTGCGGGAAATGCCCTTGCGTTTTCCGTGTTGGAGGTCGGGGCGGGGCATGTCTTGGTGAGCGTAGGTGCGGTCGTGTTTCTCGCCATCATCCGTTGGGCATTGCGTGGCTGGCTAAGGGATCTTGTGTGAAGCGGGCGCCTCGACAGGTTCCGTGCTCAAAGGGACTGTGGAGTGTCGCCTTCGGGTGCGGATGATGAGCACACCTCCCAGCACCAGTGCTGCTCCCACTGCCTGGAGCACGGTTATCCGTTCTCCAAGCGCGGCCCAGGCGAGAAAGGAAGCCAGCACGGGTTCCAGGGTTGCGGCGATTGCCGCTCGGCCTACGGGAAGGTGCACCAGAGCTCTGAGGTAGAGGCCGTAGGCGAGGATTGAGGGGAACACGGCGAGGGCTACGATCAGCAGCCATCCATACAGGGGAAGCGCGGGTGCGATGGGGGTGTGGAGGCTCCACACGCCTGTGAGAACGAGACCACCGAAGGCGAGTCCGTAGAGAAGCACGGTCCAACTGTTCAGTCCGCCGACAAGCCTTTTGCCCATCACGTTGAACGCTGCGATTCCGGCGGCATTGGCCAAGGCGAAACCCACGCCTGGTAGGTTCAGGCGCAGCGCGTCAAGATCGTAGCCTTCAGCCACCAAGAATACGCCCGCCATCGTCAGCGTGAGGGCACCCACCATCTGGAGGTTCATGGGTTCCCGGAAGACGAAGCGCGCGAGCAGCACCACCATAGCAGGATGCGCGTAGGCGATCACGATCGCTGTGGTGACTGTGGTGTATTGCAGGGCGAAGAAGAAGCAGGCCATATTGACCGCCACACCCAGGAGGCCGTAGAGGGCGAGGCCGGGAAGCCGTGCGCGTGGCGCGCGCAACAGCGCCGGTCGGAACGCGCCCATGAAGAACCCGAGGATACCCACAGCGATACCAACCCTGAAGACAACAACGGTCAGCGGCTCGGCACCCAATCGGTAGAGTTCCTTCCCCATGACGCCGAGGCCGGACCAGCACACCACAGCTGCCAGGATCAACCCCAACGCTCACCGCCCCCTTCGCGCTGCAAGGGCAGAGCTTAGGACCGTGAACCATGGTTGGCAAGGAGGGTAAGCGCACGCATTCTTGTTGGGTGGTGCGTGTATGGCGCGGTGGAGTAGAGTGTGATGCACCGTAGCATGAGGAGGAAATTATGGCGCGTTGGCTTGCGGCTGGGGCGCTGCTGGTCGTGGCTGGGCTGCTGGCCGGTTTGCTCGTCGCACTGCTTGGTCTGATGGAACACGGGGTGACCTTGCGGCTTGACGGTCCGGTCGAGTTGGCTGGGGAGCCGCAGACGCAGAAGCTGATCGTTGATCTGAGGCTGACAGAACCGGTGCGCGCGGAACTTGGCGGACCGCTGGACATGCGCGCTTCCATTCAGGGTACCGCATGTCCTGATTGTGACGGGGGCGCGCTACTGCCTATTCGGTGGAACCTGCTCACCGGTGAGATCACGTGGCGCTGCATGGGGTGCGAGGAGTAGCTGGTTGGGGTCAGGTCATGCACCATCGCATCGTAGATGCGATGGTGCATGACCTGACCCCGGTTCTGATCTACGATGCGATGGTGCATGACCTGACCCCGGTTTTGGTTTGACGTCGTCACGGGCGGTGGCGTACACTGGCGAGCGAGCGAACGCTCGTTCGGCCATGGAGAAGACGACACCTTTGCAGGAACGCGTTGTGCAGGCGGCGGTGAAGCTATTCGCTGGCCGGGGGTTCCATGGCACGAGCATTCGGGCCATTGCCTGCGCGGCGGGTGTGTCGATCGGTGCGATCTACCACCATTATCGCTCCAAGGAAGAGGTATTCTTGGCTATTCTGCGGCGTGAGTACGAACGGCGCCGTACGGTTGTTGAGGAGCTCAAGGCGCAAGGCATGGCACCGAAAGAACTTGTGCGGTGCGTCGCGAGTGTGCACTTTGAGCTCTTGGATCGTCATCAAGACTCTGTTAAACTACTAGCACAGACTCTCCCCACGGAGCACCCCCGACTGCAAGCTCGGCTAAGGGCGTTGGAAGAGGAGTATGCGGGGTATGTGGCGGAGCTTCTGCGTGAGGGGATGCTGGCAGCACAGATTCGGCAGTGTCACGCGCTGACGGCTGCCCATGCGCTGTTGGGCATGGCCAAGGCGGTCACGGCGCGTGCATTGGAGGACGATGCCGTGGGCCACGATCTGCGTGTTCGAGGGCCTGAGGAGCTGGCCGAGTTCGCCTGGCGGGCCTTGTGCCCATGAGGAGGGAGCAGCGATGAGAACAGTGGCGGTGATCCTGTTGGCAGTGGCGGGCTTGGCGCTGTCGTCGATCGGCGAGGTTCGGTTGCTGATCGTCGACGAGACCGAGACCATCGAGGAGTCGATCCGCCTGGAGGCTCTGGCCCGTGGGCTGTGGGCAAGCGAAGCGTTCTCTGTGCGGACGCTCCTGAAGTGGCCGGAGGAACCGTGGGACGGGGAACCATTCCATCTGATCCTGGTGCTGCCCACCGAGGGAGGGGAGGCGTGGCTATGTAGTCCGGGTCCTGTGAGCGCCCTTCCGGAGGGGTTGCAGCTGGCATACCAAGGCCTTGCGGACGGCGTGGACCAGGCTTTCGAGGGGAAGCGGACCGTACGCGGATTGGGTGAGAGTCTGAAAGCATGGACAATGGCGATCGCCCTTCATCGTCTTGGCTACCTGATTGGGGTCGGGGGATGATCGCTCGCTTGGCCCACCTGGTGACCCGCCGTCCCTGGTGGGTCCTCACTGCGGTCGCGGTGGTCACAATAGGCTTGGGCTTGTTTGTCAGCCGGTTGGAATTCGAGGGGGACTACGCGTTGATGCTCCCCCAAGACGATCCGGTTGTTGCAAGATACGAGCGGACGATGGACCTGTTCGGCGCACAGTCGGTGTTCATGTTGGCCATGGCTGCTCCTCCGGATGGCTCCGTGTTCGAACTCTCGTCTCTTGAGAAGCTCTACGCGATCACCGAGGAACTGGAAGCGTTCCGAGAGCGGGGATGGCTTGAAGATGTGATCTCGGCGGCCAATGTGGAGACCGTGGAAGGTACTGCAGGCGCTATTGTGGTGGGTCCCCTTCTCCCCGGGCCGCCGGAGACTGAGGATGACGCGCGTCGATTCCGGGAGCGGATCTTAGAGGAACGACAGCTCCGCGATGTTCTGGTCCTCGCTGATGGTTCGGCATCGATCCTCGTTCTCCGCATCCACCCGGATTTCGAGGATCGTGAAGATGTCCTGACGGACATTCAGGTCGCTCTGGAGAACACTGCGCAGCGGTACGCGGGACCAGAGCGATTCTATATCACCGGAGATGCCCCCCTGCTCGTCTACGTAAACCGCTACATGCGAAGGGACTTGAACGTCTTGTTTCCGGTGGTCGTCGCTGTGGTGTCCGCTGTGCTTCTCATCAGCTTCCGTCTGTTGAGGGGCCTCCTGCTCCCGTTGGCGGTCGTCCTGCTGGCCGTCGTGTGGACGCTTGGGTTGATGGGCGTAACGGGGCACAAGCTGAACATGATCTCAACGTTCTTGCCGGTTCTGCTTGTGGCGGTGGGCTCTGCATACGGCATCCACGTGATCAACGCGTTTCTCCAGCGACAACGGATGGGTGGCACGAAGCTGGAGGCGGTGCGTGATGTGGTGCGTGACATGGCGGGGCCGGTTTTCGGGGCTGCGTTCACCACGGCTGCCGGATTTGTGACGCTTCTCAGCTCATTCCTTGTTCCCAGCCGCGAGTTCGGCCTGTTCTCGGCCTTTGGTGTGATGGCTGCCTTCCTGCTCACGATGACCGTGATACCGGCGGTGTTGGTGTTGCTGCCCCGGCCACGGGTGCGGGTCTCCGGGCGGTTTCCCCTTGTGGACAGGGCTGCAGAGTTCGCTGCGGGGGCGTTGGCGCGTCGGCCACGGTGGTCGCTGTTCGCTGTCCTGGCCGTGCTAGGCGGACTGCTCGTAGGCGTTCCGCTTCTCGAGGTCGAGTCCGATCTCTCCAAGTACTTCCGCGAGGACTCGCCGATGATCCAAGGCCAGCAGTTCGTCGAGGAGCGCTTTGGCGGCTCGCAGGAGCTGCGCGTTGTGGTTGAGGCGGGGAAGCGTGACGCCTTCAAGGAACCGGAGATGCTTGACTTCCTCGTGCGACTTCAAGCGTTTCTCGAAGAACGTGAGGAGGTCGGCACCGCCACCTCGCTGGCTGATCTGGTGAAGGAGGTTCACTACACATTCCGGGGTGATGACCCCGAGTACTACAGGATTCCCGACGAAACACGCGCCGTAGCGCAGCTGCTTTTACTTTACGAGATGGGCGGAGGAGAGGTTCTGCGGACCCAGGTCACCCGCGACTTCTCCAAGGCACTTGTGACGGCTCGTGTGCAGTCCGTCGGGATGTCCCGCTTTGCGGATCTGCAAGCGTCCGTGGATGCGTTTCTCGACGAGGAGTTGGGTAAGCTTCCGCACGACACAA
>PUMK01000189.1 GCA_003551325.1 Candidatus Acetothermia bacterium
AGGCGCCCGCCGAATTCCCCGCGGATCAACTCCCGCACCATGGCGCGGTTCCACAGCGCAAACGTGAAGTTCAGTTGCAGCGGGTTGCGGTCCCGGATCATGCGCGCCAGTTGGCGGATCTGCAGGGCGTTGAGCTTCGGTTCGCAGCCCGGGCGCGGCTCCGCCTTCAGCGCGTCTTCACCGCCGTAATGGTACTACTCCAGCCACCGGTAGACGGAACGCCGATTGATATCCGGATCCCGCGCCAGATCCTCCAGATGGATCCCGGCTTCGATCCGGCGCACCACCCGAAGGCGCAGGTTTTCCTTCTCCTTGCTGGACAGCTTGCGGCCATCGGTGTCGCGTTGACATCTCAGGAAAAAACTCTAACGCCAGTGGCGTTATCAATGCGCGCCTTAGTAGGAACGTCATCGCGGCAACAAACGAAAGGGTTGTGTGCCGACGATGGCGTCGCTTCCTTCAGCATGGATGACGGCTCGTATGTAGCGGTCGACGCTCGGGAAATTCCGCAGATCAAGTGATTCTCCGGTGTGGATGATGGTTCCCTCGGATATCCAATCGACCCGCTCATGCCCCGTTGCAGCGACTGAGATCATCCCTTTTGCTTCATCTGCCACGACCGACGAAACCGCGGGTGGCGGGGGACCATCATGACCGTGCGGGGAATGAACGAAGAAAAACCGGCCATACCCCATGGCTTCACGAACATGTGCGTCAGTCAACTCCGGGACCAGCATGACGTTCCAGCTATAACCCAAATGGCGATTGATTCGGTGCATGTCGTCATTGGCGAACGCCCAGACAGGGCGCTTGTGGGCAATGACTGTCAAGATCGCATCCCAGGTCGCTCGGTCGCCCGGGTATCTATCAATCTGGTTGTAGACCTCGAGCCCAATCAGATGTCCATGCTTTCTGTACAGATCCACGTACCACGAAACTGGGTAATTGTAGCGGCCGGGATGGAACAGCACCGCTAGACCATTGCGCCGACCGATCTCTGCAATGGCCCGATCTGCTGAGGTCTCACTCGCATCACCATAATCATTGTAGTAACTGCCGATGTGGTGGGGTCTTGAAATTTCGTTACCTTGAATCGCAATCATCCCCAGGCTCTGGGGATTCCGGCCGTAGTCGGTCCACGGCCAGGTGGGTGACTCGGGGCCCATCGTATCATGGTCAGTAAGAGACAAAATCGTATAGCCAAGCGACCGGTACCGATCAATCACCACATCCGGCATGCTGTCGCCGTCGCTCATCTGTGTGTGCGTATGCAGATTGGCTTTATGCTGTGCGTAACGTTGCCAGTCGATATCCGAATATGGGTGCACAATAACAAAACGATACCGAGGTTGTGCGGAGACTTCCTCGCTGGCCAGGCTCTCAGCCTGCCCGGCAGCGGCAGTGACAATAAAAAAATAATCCTCGCCGTTTTGCAGGCCGTTGACGACATGCGGGCTTGTTACGGAAGCCTGAAACCCGTCGTAGGATGCGGCGGTGTACGGGTGGATTCCCGAGGTGGTGCTCCAGTACACGTTGTAGCTCTGGGCGTCAGGCGCAGCATCCCACGAGATGGTGACCGCGCCATCACCGGGTTCAGCCGTCACATTGGTCGGAGGTTGCAGGGTGACCACGAAGGTGGCGGTGACCGTGCATGGCTCGGTGATGGCACCCGTGGTGTAGGTGGAGCCGGTAAGGGTCCCGTCACAACCCACGACTTGGTCGATGGTGTAGCCGGTCTCAGGCGTTACCGTGAACTCTGCCGTGGTGTCGTGATCCACTTCCTGGCTGGTGGGAGTGATGTCGCCACCAGGCCCCGCCGTCGCGAAGACGGTGTAGGCGTTCAGCAGGAAGCTGGCCTCGACTGTGCAGGCCTCGGTGATTACACCGGTGGTGTAGGTGTTCCCGTTCAGGCTGCCATCGCACCCGCTGACGGTGCCGATGCTGTAGCCGGTCTCGGGCGTTACCTCGAACTGTGCCGTGGTGCCGTGATCCACTTCCTGGCTGGTCGGAGTGATGCTGCCGCCATCCCCGGCGGTCGCCGAGACGGTGTAGCGGTTCAGGGCGAAACTCGCGGAAACCGACAGATCGCCGGTCACGTTGCTGTCCGTGCGGGGGTTGTCGGTCGACGCATCGCTCCACTGGGTGAACGAGTAGCCAGTGTCCGGCACCGCGGTCACGGAGGTTCCGGAAGCTCCGTGCGATACGCTTTGCGGTGTGTCCCCCTCAAGCGAGCCATTGGGACCGGCGGCATAGGTCAGCGTGTACCGCACCAGCGCAAAGGTCGCGTTGACCGTGCAGGTTTCGATGATCGGCCCGGTCGTGTAGGTGTTCCCGTCCAGGCTACCATCGCACCCGCTGACGCTGTCGATACTGTAGCCAGTATCCGGTGTTACCGTGAACTCTGCCGTGGTGCCGTGATCCACTTCCTGGTCGGTCGGACTGACGCTGCCGCCATCCCCAGCGTTCGCCGAAACCGCATGCGTCAAGGGAACAACTGGATCCGGGTCCACGATGCCGGGCGGGAGCTCAACGTCCTCCCCGCTTGCCCACCCCACGATACTGTCGACCCACGCTTCCAAGCCCGTTCCACCCGCGATTGCTTCCCTGGCGGCGCCAAGGTCGAAATCTTCCGCCGGTACCTCTTCGGCGAACGGATCCCCGTCGAAGCCGAGGCTCCCTGCCACCAGCGCCTTCGCATCGCCATAGTTGAAACCATGGTCATCGACGAGTCGAAGGAGGGTGCTGGTGTATGGGGTAAGAAAGCAACCCGATCCGGCAGGACAGGTCGACTCCAAGGTTCCGGTGTAATAGACACCACCAAGCTTGCCTCCACTGGCGCGTAACCGGTACGGGCCGTCCTGGGAAACCTCTGCCGTGTAGCGGCCATCCGCATCCGTCGTGGCGGTTCCGAGAACACCTGCGCCGTTGGCTCCGAACACCTCAACGGTGCTCCCGACTAAAGCGCCGTTTAGAACTTGGCCTTCGACATTGAACGTCGGCGCTGGATCCGACGATCCCCCGCCACCACAGGCGGAGATGACGAGCGCCACCGTTAGCAGCACGAGCAGATGGAACCACCGAGGTAGCGTACGCATTGGATGCCAGTCCTTGTGTTGGGCCCCCAACGAACGCCTGCCGAAGAGGCGCCATGCCGTGGAGCCGACCTCGAGTGCGGAAACGTTTCTTTACATCATAAGGTAGACCACCCGGCGCGCCATCGCGAGGGGCATGGATTCAATACCTCGCACTGCACGCCAAAGGCGTGGTGCTGCAGAGAAGAAACCCCGGATGTAAAGAGCACCGTATCGCCGGATGAGCACAGATGCGTACGCTGTGCCTGGCTGGGCTCTAACCCCGATGCGAGGAGCAAAGCGAGTCGCCATCCCGGCGGCGGGCAAAACCTGTCCTTGAGTGACCGCAAGGTGGGTGGGGGCGCTCGTACCGAGTGCCTTGGAGACGGCTCTGGCTCGTTAATCAAAGTCCTCGATCATAGAAAGTGGTCACCGCGATAGCGGCTCGGAGCGCGGCAGGAAGCGGAAACGGCGGTCACCTTCGCCGGAATGCGCAAAGGCACGAGAACGGGACCCCCAACGCCAGCCGCGGCGTACCCGGCGGGACGTCGCTTTACGCCACGAGATTCGCCGCATTTGGGATGCGAGCTTCCGACTGTACGGGGTGCGCAAGGTCTGGAAGCAGTTGCACCGGGACGGGATCCCGGCGGACCGGCTTATGCGCAGCCTGGGGCTGCGCGGTGCCACCCGGGGTGCCGGGGTGGTCACCACGATCCCAGCGAAGGATGATGTCTGTGCGCTCGACCGGGGGCGACAGCAACCTGCCTCCGGAAAACCCGGTGTGGTTCAAGTCGTTTCGCGACAGCCAATCTGAGCTTGGCGAAACCATTGTTATCGAGACTTTACCATCTCTGCGATCATTTTCGTTGCCTCCGCTACGGATTCTTTAAAATTGCTGCCCGAAATTTCCACATAAGGGACATCAAGCTGTTCCGATTTGTTACGCAGTTCTCTGCTTGTCGAGACGATTATGCTCGATAGCATATGAAGGTCCGACTCGTTGAGTTGGCCTGCGGCCCAGCACTTATGTCGCCTCGCCGACCACTGCAATCCCTGGTGTTTCTCGTCCGGGCTATCTTCCGTGTCCCCTAGGCAAAACCCCCAAGCACCCCAACGATCCATCATGTCCCTAATGAGCTCTGCAGTCACGGGGAACACCTCTAATTTCTCTAATAGATTAGGCCTTGCATGGGTGATTAATTCATCTCCTTCTATAATGATGCCTTTCCCTTTGCGGCATAGTTCATCAATCATCCATGATTTTATATAAATTGTCTCGTCTGGGTCGAGATCGCGATAGTATTTTCTCAATCGATCGAATCTCACCACTCGTCCGCCGATTTTTCGAGCAACTGCCCTAGCGACAGTGGTTTTCCCAATTCGCGCGGCGCCTCCAATAATGATGACCCCATCCCAAGCAGAGTTATTTTGGTTGGCTAGAATTTCTGCCACTCCAAGCCTCGCTGCCAAGCGGCTCCGACCATGTCGCTTAACCTTCGAAATGTACTCGCGCCCCAGAAGGGTACGCAACAGCGCCCTCGCTATGCCGATTGGTGACCGCTCAAACAAACCCCAGAGTAACGATTGGGAAAAAGCCGACATCATGGAGTACCGCTTCCCCGCTCACGAATGGCCCTCAGGATATGGTAGCAAGAAGGGAGCCAACGGTCGCGGGACATGCATGTCCAGAAGTACCGGCACAAGTTGATACGCAAAGAGGCCCCGGGTTCGGCCCTTATCGAACCTATCTGAATATTCAGGCTGGCGTGG
>PUMK01000217.1 GCA_003551325.1 Candidatus Acetothermia bacterium
CCCCGGCACGTCACGGCAAGCGACCCGTGGGACCCGGTGCCCGGACCTTCCACATTCTGCCTGACATCGATCCCGCGCCGTTCCCACCGCTCGGGGCGTGCTGACTGGGGCGCTCCTCCATTACGTGGAAACGCCGAGCCGCGGCCTTAGCCAGGGCTTGGGGATGCCTTACTGGTTCCTTGAGGGCCTGGGGCTGCAAGGCGGCTCCACGGCCTCTGAAAGAGTCTCTGGGACCTGCCGATACCACCGGAAGGCTTCCCTCGAACCGATTCTCAGAATGACGGACACCAAAGGCGTACGGAAAGGACAGCGGAAGGATACGAGCGCACCCGGACCTCCACATCCCGGACAGTCAGCCGCACCGGAGGGGTTCGTTATGCTCTTCCGACGATTCGAGAAACGATGGCGGGAGCGGAAGACGTACGAGGATGTGGACGCTATGCTCGACGTGTTCGCATGGATGGCCGCGTACGGCCCGCTGACCCGCAAATCCAACGGTCAGATCGTGCACCTGAAGCGAGGGGAGGTCTTGCTCTCCTCAAGGTTCTGCGCGAAGCGATGGAAATGCAGTGCATCCACGGCCACCCGATGGATCCAAAAATGGCGGGAGGAGGGATTTCTGACAGTGGTCCGGAGTGAGGGGCAGGCTGGTACGGTCTACGCGCTCCCCAACTATCCGCCATTGAATGTGGTAGCTGTACCGGAAGGCGGCGACAGGGTACATGAATCGGTCGGTGACCCACCCGCTGAACCGCCGAGTGAAACACCTGTCACCCGGCGGAAAGCCAAGCGGCAGAAGGCTTCTTCCAATAAAAGCCAACCTCGTCCTGAACCACCCAGTGAATCACAGGATGAATCGAAGGATGGCACAAATAAGAAGAAGATACAAAAAAGAATATCTATAAAAGAAGCCGCAGGTGGTGGTGTTTATGAGGAAGACACATCTCCAGGATCGGAAGACACACACCGATACCCTACCGATTCCGAAGAGTTCAAGGACTTCCTTCGTAGATTCCCTCCGAGGAACAGTGCACCCGATCCAGTCGCGACTTTCAAGGCTTGGTACGATCTAGTTGCCTCGGGTCACGTCACGCCCACCGAACTGATCGAAGCCGCTCGGTACTATTACGAGGAGCAGCGAAAGGCTGGAAAGCTGGAGACCCAGTGGGTTCAGGCACCTCACACGTTCCTGAAAAAGGGGGCATGGAAGGGAATGCTCGAAGCCGGGCGGCGGCAACCGCAGCGAAGCGCCTACGACCCATACGAGGCGGCTCTCCAGGCGCTTCGTCGCCACGAGGACCGAAGATGACCGAGACGGGAACGGAACACGGATCTAGGCGAAAGAGCGCTCTCTCTGCTGATCGAGCCTGGATCGTGCTGGACTCTCAAACCCCGCTGGAGGAACCGCATGGTGCAGGAAAGGGCTGACCGAGGGATGATCAACCAGACAGTCAAACGGATCAACTACGCATCGATCGAGACCCGATATCAAGAACTCACGAAGAACTTGGGGCCTCGAAGGAGCGAAGGGTTCACCCTACCCACTGAGGAGACCCTCGCGCAACTCGGCGAGACGATCGAGAGGGGCCCTCAGTTTGTTGCAACCCCCTTTCCTCTCTTGAATCAGTCGTGCCGGGGGCTGGCGGCCGGCAAAGGACTTCAGCCTGGTAGCGTCTACTTCGTCGGGGGTGGACCGGGCGTGGGGAAGAGTCTCTTCGCCTCACCCCTCGTCAACCACTCCACACGTGAAGGCGTACCCACGTGTGTGATCAACCTTGAGATGGGGTGGGAAGAGACCATGCTGAGGTATATCGCACAGGACACCAATACGCCCGTCCTGCGACTTGAGCCAGGGGAGCACTTCGACCGTAAAACGTTCGATGAGGCTGCTCAGAAATATATTGGTCAACGTAAGGCAGACCTGTACATGAATGAGTCGCCTGAGCCCTTCTCGGGCAAGGAGATCGCGAAGATCATCACCGTGCTGGCACTCGATCAAAGCGTAAAGCTCTTCGTGATCGACTTTGTGCAGCGAATCCGCGTCAAAGGCGGGGCGAACCGTCGGGACGCGGTGGAGTCGGTCAGCCGATCCCTCGACAGCCTGGCGAAGCACCTCAATGTGGTCATTCTTGCGTTGTCCCAGCTCACGAGATCTGCCGCTGAGCAGGATGAGCGGACGCCCAAGGCCTCAGACCTTCAGTGGAGTTCTGCGCTTGAGCAGGACGCCCGCATGGTCCTCATCCTGGACCACACCCGCATCGAGCACAACGTCAAGAAGAACTGGAAGCGTTGGCCCGTCGTGATCGCGAAGAACAGGTCGGGCTACAGCCGAGAAATCCTCATGGAGCACAATCTCACGACACTCTCGACATCCGAGCTCAACGATCAGGACGGCTGGACCTTCGATCACAATATGAAGAAGTGGTCTGACTGGCCCTGAGCTTGGCCTCGGGCCCCCCGCCGGTAAGGTCCGCCGGCAGGCACCAGGGGCGGATGGAATCATGCTGTCTGCTGCCCTCCGCCCCTGATGCCACAACCTTTAGGCGTCCTCGATTTCCTCGCCCATCAAGGTCTCCAGTGCGTCCACTTCCCCATGACGCTCCATCCATTCGAAGGCGTCCTCATCGGTCAAGGGAAGGATCCGAGAGCCGGGATTACAATACTGCCCAGAGGTTTCACCATACTTGCTGCGCGCTCCTCCCTCCCCATGTAGGAACCAGTTCCCCTTCCTTGTCTTGTAGAGCGTCTCCTCCCACCAAACGGGATCTTGGCTGTGATGTCCACTGTTCGCGCTCGCTACCTCGGTAGCCTTCTCAGTGTCGTACCTGAGTCCTTCGATGATTGCTTTCATAGCATCATTCCTCCGGGTTTGAGTTATGTGATCGGGTGTCGTCTGCGTCTATGCATGAAATCAACAGACATGCCGCAGAACACCTCGCGGGGTTGCCGCTCTGAGTGATGCCGCGAGACGAGCTTCTTCCACGGTCGCAGTCATACAGGTCAAGATATAGGCAAATGGGCCGTCCGCCCCCCCCCTCATAATAAATATTGCATTTTCCATGCCATACATTACAGTGTACGATACATACGCTGGACCCATCGATCGGATACTGTGATGCCTCATGTGAGCGACGAAAGGAACTCAGTAATGTCGGCTTTCGATAGGTCGGTTTCGGCGCTCAAGAGGCAGGTAGCTGACACTTTGGGCCTTTACAGCCAGAGGAGGGGCAGGCCGGAAGGACCCGTTGGCCTCCACAAGCACCGCCAGCCTTTTATCTGCAGATGCGGCCTTAGGTATCCTGACCAGGAACCCCTTTCCCTACCTGCAAAGGAAGGCTGCGTCATGGAGACCTACGGAGCGACAAAGGCCGTGCTGGCCGCACGGCATTGGATCGGGCAGCTACAAAAAGAGGACAGACGGAAGGGCCGGGAGGGGCGGTACGTGGCCGCGCTGGTCCTGGATTTGGCGTACGAGCTGGCCCCGACTCTACGGGTCGTCACGGGCTATACGTCTCTACCGCTCACGGTTGGGCTTCTTGAAGGATTGGATGACATCAAGCTCAATGTCCGAGTCAATGGGGATCACCACGTGGTCGTCATAACCCCTACCGCATCCAATGATGGTGCGGTTCTCCCCCCCGATCTCGATGACCCTGATCATCCCGTAGGAGCGGTCGAAGCGATGGTGAGCCTGCACTCTGATCATCCTACCCGACACACACTGGCCATGATGACCCTCGGGAAGAACCTGACCTCGTCCCTATTCGATGCTGTGGTCATCTCCTGCGACCAGAAACCCCCCGGCTGGCCTCGGTGACACCGGCGGACAGGCCCGCCCGGAGGCCGGGATTTCCAGGTTCAGGTCTTGACGAGCGGCACGTGCTTCATTCCCCATGCACGGTCATCTCCGCTGCTTGAGGCGAGCAGCGGCTTGAGATGTTCGGGTTTCGCTACATCGAGCAGGAGTCGGCTCGCGAGGTTGGCCCGCTTTAGGATCGATTCCTGAGCCTCCGGTCCGGCTCCGTGCTCGACCAGGGCCAATGCACGACTGCCCGCCAGGTGAATGGGATCAAGCTCGTCTACAGTAAAGGTGCTCTGGGGGCGGAGGTAGTCGCAGCGAACCTCATCGACGATCACGGGCTGGGCCTCCTCCCTCGTTTGCCAGACGAAGCATGCGACCTTCCGAGAATGGATGCGCCAAACAGCGGCATGGATAGCGAGTCGAGGTTGATTCAGTAGGGGAACCGATCCAATAAGCATGACCCCGTCCGCGTGGGTCTTCAGGAAAACCTCCTCATTTTCGTATTGTGCAGGGCCAATGCATACAAGACGAACGCCGCAGATGAGACACTGATCTAGATCATGCGCTGAGCCAGGACCTCGATAACAGAGAAAGCATGATGGGCACCGAAGGATCAGCCGAACCTCAATGGAAGTTGGCAGGCCATTTGAACGATGAGTATTCATACAGTCACAACCTCGCAGGGTGGGAGGGACATCCTATGCGCCGGCCTGTCGCACAGAATATGCCAGATGGTTCATACCATGTTCCCAGGGAGTTGGTCGCGAAAGGAGGAAGTGCGCGAAGACCCGAGTTTTCCCATCATTTGGGGGCCGCAGTTGATTGTGTCCATGATCCTTCATCTCTACTTATCAGCCCGTTGAAATACCCTCCCGTCCGGGGCTGCGATCGGGGTCGGCGAGGCGTATCTTTGGGCGGTGCGAAAACCCCTCCCCCCAAGATCCGAAGCGTAGATGTTCCGACGAAAGGACCGGGAAGCGCAGCCGAGCCTGTGGCTTCCGACGGAGAAGCTTCCGACAACGCCGGCTA
>PUMK01000316.1 GCA_003551325.1 Candidatus Acetothermia bacterium
AAACGCTGCGCTCTCGGTGCCGTCATGAACTTCTTCGTCCGCGTCCTCTACGCTGTCTGGAGAGATAACCGCCCCTTCTACCCCTTGACATCGTCATAGTTTGTTGCCGCCCAGGGGGGGGGGGGTGTTCCCACATGCCACACGCCACAAGCCACAAACTGCTTGGCGGGGTAGCCAAGTCCATAGGGCCAATCCCTACGGAAAGGGAGGAGGAGACCATGAGCGCAAGGTCCAGCCTGCTCGATGAGATACAACAGAGACTCCAACAGCTCTCTCCAGAGCGTCTACAGGTGCTGGACGACTTCTTGGCATATCTCGAAGATCGCGAGATGTCCGAGGCGACACAAGAGCTTCTGAGGATCCCGGGATTCGAAGAGGCCCTACGCGAAGGCGAAAACAGCATCGCCGACGGAAACGTTGTGCGGCTTTGCGATGTCCGCCGCGAAGTATGAGGTTTTGCTGGCCCAACCAGCGCAGGAGGCGTACGAACGTGCTGATCCACCGCTGGCTCGCCGCAACCGTCACGAGCTGAGGGCTTGCCGAGAGGGAATGCGCTTTGTGTAAGAGATCTACTCAGGCATAGCCTCGTCTCCGAGGGAAGTGCAGCTTGGCCCCGCCGTGCAGGGCTCTGCATTAGTACGAGCTGTCTGGTATCGTGGGAGTCAGGTGCATCATTGCCGCTCGGGGGGGACTTGGAACCGGTGACCTCAGCATCCTTGAGGAGACACCGATACCGGTATCCCGTCTAGATCAGAGCTGTTCCTGCAGCAGGCCACCGTTTCGCCGGCTGGGAGGAGACTGGGCGAAGAGAGGCGAAGATAACGTTGCTTCCTGATGGAGATCTGGTACTCTCTGCACACTTCGAGAAGATCGAAGGCGGTGGGATGGATGGCGACTAGTTCGTGGCGGCTTCCGGAGAACACAGGCAGGTGTCAACGCTGGGAACCCGCGTGTTGTAAGTGGATGGCTGTGGTGCGCTCGGCCTGTCTGTCTGGCGGGCGATCGTGAGGGTACTCATCACCGGCGGCGCGGGGCAGCTGGCCACCGAGCTGGCCCACGTGCTCGGGCGCTGTCATGACGTGGTCACTATGAGCAGAAGTGAACTTGACGTCACACGGCTGGCACAGCTCTCCGCCGTTGTGGATGAGATCCAGCCAGAGCTTGTTGTCAACGCCGCGGCCTACACCGATGTCGACGGATGCGAGTCCGACAGAGACAGGGCCTTCCGCGTCAACGCGCTTGGGGCGAGGAACGTTGCCTTGGCCGCCCACCGGGTGGGTGCGAAGCTCGTCCACATCAGCACCGATTATGTGTTCGACGGCAGCAAGGCTGGGCCGTACGTCGAGTTCGACCCACCCAACCCGCTCACTGCCTACGGCAAGTCCAAGCTCCTGGGAGAGGCGCTGGTCAAGGAGCAGACGCACAAGTTCTTCATCGTGCGCACAGCGTGGCTCTATGGCGCGGAAGGGAAGAACTTCGTGAAGACGATGCTCCGATTGGCACAAGAACGCGATGAACTCAGCGTTGTGCACGATCAGCGCGGGACGCCGACGTGCGTTACGGATGTGGCGCTGAGGATCGGGGAGCTTGCGCAGACAGAACTGTACGGAACCTACCACTGTACGTCCGAGGGCGATGCCACATGGTACGAGTTCGCCCTGGAGATCTTCTCGATCGTGGGCTGGGTCCTGGAGGAGAGTGGCGATGGCGTGACCATCGTTCGGCGAAAGGAGGGACGGCCGCTTGTCGTGAGATCGGTGAGCACGGGGGAGTACCCACGCCCTGCCCCGCGACCACGCAACTCCGTGCTGGAGAACTTCATGCTCAAGCTGGAGGGGCTGGGGGACATGCCTGACTGGAGAGAGGCGTTGAGGCTGTTCCTTGTACAGCACAGGCCCGAGTGCAGAGGAGGTTGAACGTGAAGGGTATCATACTCGCCGGAGGCAAGGGGACACGGCTCTACCCGGCCACGTTGCCGATCAACAAGCAACTCCTGCCGGTCTACGACAAACCCATGGTCTACTATCCGTTGTCGGTGCTCATGCTCGCAGGCCTGCGGGAGATCATGATTATCTCCAGCCCAGGGGACCTGCCGCGATTTCGTGACCTGCTCGAAGATGGCAGTTCTCTCGGTATCAGCATCGAGTACGCAGCGCAGGAGACGCCGCGCGGTATCGCGGACGCTTTCCTTGTGGGTGAGGAGTTCGTGGGCGATAGCCCTATTTCGCTGATTCTTGGGGACAATATCTTCTTCGGGCATGGGCTCCCCGAGCTCCTTGTGTCCAGCCGGGAGAGGGTGGAGAACGAGGGTGGAGCCGTCGTGTTTGGCTACCATGTGCGCGACCCGCAGCGGTACGGCGTGGTGGAGTTCGACGAGGAGGGAAGGGCGCTGTCCATCGAGGAGAAACCCGCTCATCCCAAGTCCCCCTACGCTGTCACCGGGCTTTACTTCTACGACAGCCGAGTGGTAGACGTGGCCAAGAACCTCGCACCGTCGGCGCGGGGCGAACTGGAGATCACCGATGTCAACCGCCGCTATCTAGAGCGAGGAAGGTTGTCCGTGGAGCTTCTGGGTCGCGGGTACGCTTGGCTCGACACGGGCACGCACGATAGCCTCTTGGAGTCGAGTGAGTTCGTGGCGGCGATCGAGAGACGGCAGTCGCTGAAGATTGGCTGCATCGAAGAGATCGCCTATCGACAGGGCTTTATCGACCGGCAACAGCTCAGCAGCCTCGCCGAGAAGTACAGCTCAAGCGCTTACGGAGAGTATCTGCGTGCGGTATTGGAGGAAGCTGATGCCGTTTGATTTCGAACGGCTGGACATCCCTGAGGTCATTCTGGTCAGACCAAAGGTGTTCGAGGACGAGCGCGGCTTCTTCCTGGAGACGTACAAGCAGTCAGCCTTCTCCCGGGCGGGCATACCGCAGGGATTTGCGCAGGACAACCACTCCCGCTCGGTGGAAGGAGTCCTCCGTGGGCTGCACTTCCAGAAACCGCCTGTGGCCCAAGGGAAACTGGTGCGGGCGATCCGTGGCGAGATCTTCGACGTGGCGGTTGATCTGCGCCAGGGTTCCCCCACCTACGCACGCTGGGTCGGCGTGGTCCTCTCTGAGAGCAACAAGCACATGCTGTTCGTCCCCGAGGGCTTCGCCCATGGTTTTCTGGTACTGAGCAGCAGGGCGGAGATCGCCTACAAGGTCACCGCGGAGTACTCCCCCGAGCACGATGCGGGCGTAGCATGGGATGACCCGGAGATAGGCGTTCGCTGGCCGCGCACCAAGCCCATACTCTCTGAGAAAGACATGGCATTGCCCCGACTTCGGGATGCAGATCCGGGCTTTCGCTATACGGAGGAGGCAGAATGAGACTGTTGGTTACAGGAGGCGCAGGCTTCATCGGGAGCAACTTCGTTCGGCATATCGTCAACACCTATCCAGACTGGCAGATCGTCAATTTCGACAAACTCACCTATGCCGGGAACCTAGCGAACTTGCATGATGTGGAGTCATCGGACGGCTACTCCTTCGTGCAGGGGGACATAGCTGACCGGGAAGCAGTTGCCAAGCTGTTCTCTGACCTCGCGCCCGAAGCTGTGGTCAACTTCGCCGCCGAGTCCCACGTGGACCGGAGCATCCTGGATGCGTCGGCGTTCATCGAGACCAACATCAAGGGGACCCAGGTGCTGCTCGAGGCGGCCCGCCAGTGTCCCGTGGAGCGGTTCGTCCAAGTGTCCACAGACGAGGTGTACGGGGCGCTCGGGGAGGAAGGCGTGTTCACCGAGCAGTCGCCGCTGCAACCCAACAGCCCCTATGCGGCCAGCAAGACGGCGGCGGATGTGCTCTGCATGGCCTATCGAAAGACGTACGACATTCCTGTCGTCATCACCCGCAGCTCCAACAACTATGGCCCGTACCAGTTCCCCGAGAAGCTCATCCCGCTCATGATCAGGAACGCCCTTTCCGGCAAGAAGCTCCCCGTATACGGGCAGGGCAGACAGGTCCGTGACTGGTTGTTCGTGGACGACAACTGCCGTGCCATCCATGAGGTTCTCCTCAAAGGCCGACCAGGTGAGGTGTACAATATCGGTGGCGACTGCGAGAGGCGCAACATCGAGATCGTCGAGCTCATCTGCGACATCCTCGCTTCCAAAGTCGACGAGCCACGGTCGTTCAGGGAGCTGATCACGTTCATTGAAGACCCACGCGGAGCCGCGCACGACTTCCGCTACGCGCTCGACTGCAGCAAGCTGCAGCGTGAGCTGGGCTGGAAGCCCAGCGTGGGCCTTGAGGAAGGGCTGGAGCGGACGGTAGACTGGTATCTTGAGAACCAAGCATGGGTGGAGAGCGTCATCACGGGGGAATACCAGGAGTACTACCAGAAGGTCTACGGCGGCCGGTGATGTTGCGCGCGGCTGACGAGACGCGGGGCCTCAAGAGAAGACCGGGCCCCAAGGAGGAAGCGTAGTTGAACACCGAGACCGTGCACACCGAGCCCACTCCGCCGCTCGGAGGCCGGGGAAGCAGGGCGGGCCTTGTGCAGTACGTGAGGGAGCTTCTCAGGCGCAGGGATCTGCTGCTCTACTTGGTTACCTCTGGGCTCAAGGCACAGCACAGGAATACGGTGCTGGGGTACTTCTGGTGGCTTTTGGATCCTCTTCTGGGGATCCTCATCTACTACTTCGTGGTCGTCATCGTGTTCGGAAGGGGAGGCGAGGGGTTCGGTGCCTTCTTGGTGGTCGGGATGATCGTTTGGCGCTGGCACAACGCTGTGATCAGCGGTTCCTCACGATCCATCGTCAGCCAGGCGGGGATCATCACCCAGGT
>PUMK01000279.1 GCA_003551325.1 Candidatus Acetothermia bacterium
CCCAACAACACCGGGCGGGCACGGAGGCCGGGCGGGCACGTAGGCCCGCCCCAACAACAACACCGGGCGGGCGCGTAGGCCCGCCCCCACGGGCCCGCCCCAACGACACCGGGCGGGCCCGACCCCACGACACCGACCCGAACACCATAGCTGGGCGTAGTGTATCCGTTATTACAGACCTGAACGGGGGATCACTGCTAGAATGGCGCGTGCGCCGGTCGGTAGCCAACCCCGGCCGCGAAGGAGGTCAAGGTGCGAATCGCCAAATGTACTGTGATGCTGCTGGTGTTGCTCGCAACCGTTGTCTCGGTGGGGGCAGCGCATCAGCTCATGTTCATCCTGGATGCGTCGAACTCGATGAACGTCGTCGTTGAGAACAGGGTCACGCGCTTTTCGTGGGCTAAGGAAGCCTTGCAGAACGTGATCGCCGAACTCGACGAGGATACCCAGTTCGGCGTGGTGGTTTTTGGTCACCGCGTGCCCCACACAAGACCCGAGGAGAGCTGTCAGGACATCGAGATGCTCGTCCCATTCGGGTCTCACACAGCTGCCGATAGGGAACGGATCATCACCCGAATCGGCCGGTTGAGCGCCATGGGCAATACGCCCCTTGCGGCATCGACGGAGTACGCTGCGAATGCCCAAACACAGGCACGTGTTGTGCTCCTTACCGATGGCGAGGAGACGTGCCATGGGGACCCGAATGCGGTTGCCCGTCGTCTCGCTGCTCGGGGACAGGTGCTGGATATTGTGGCCGTGGGTGTTTCTCCGCGGATCCAGGCGGACCTTGCGGCATTGGCCGAGCTCACCGGCGGACGTTTCCTCATGGTGGACGACCCTGCCGAGCTTCCGGAGAAGTTCCTCGAGGTTGTGCTCGTTCCTACTCCAGAGCCTGAGCCGCCCGATCCGGAGATTCCCGAGGCGTTCAAGCACTACCAGGTGAGGCCCGGGATCGTCGCTCTGCTGGTGAAACACCTCCCGTACGATGTGTGCAACCCGATGTGGGATGTGATCTTCCGGTTCCTGGAGAAGAATCCTCCCGACAACGTGATCGTGGGGACGGAGGGCGATGACGCCCTCTTCGGAACCTCGGGGAACGATCTCATCCTCGGCGTCAGCGGGAACAACCGCATCGCGGGGTTCGCTGGCAACGACCTGCTCATCGGGGGTCCGGGCAACGACATCATCCAAGGCGGAAGCGGCAACAACCTCATCCTTGGAGGCGCTGGAGACGATCTTCTGATCGGTGGTCCTGGCAACGACATCATCTACGGTGAGGCTGGGAACGATCGTATCGAGAGCGGTGGCGGAACCAACTGGCTGTACGGAGGACCCGGAAACGATACGATCCTCGGCGGATACGGCTGCAACTACATCGATCCGGGACCCGGGAAGAACACTGTGGTGGACATGGGGCGCTGTGACCCCTGCAGTGAGATCCGTGTGTACAGGCCTCCGGACCCGTGCGTCCGTACGCCTGCAGCACCCGATCCATGCACACGACCACCAACACCGAAGCCCCCTACCTGCCCTCCTCCTCCTGTATGCGTCGAGAAGGCGGAGATGAAGACGGTCATGGCTGGGGACAGCATCGTCCTGCGGGCGCAGGTGTACGACCCGGACGGTGATCCCGTAAGGGTTACCTGGTCGGCACCGCGAGGGTTCTTCTCCGACCCCCATGCCCTCGAAACGCGCTACTACGCTCCTGGCGTAAGTGCATGCGAGGGTGAGGATGTGAAGGTGACCATCACCGCTGTTGACCCGTGCGGCGCGAAGGCCGTGGATACGGTGATCGTGCGGGTGCTGCGCTACAACCGTCCACCCGTGGTGGATGCCGGTCCGGACCGCACCGTCAACGAGGGCGAACGGATCAGGATCCACGCCACAGCCTACGATCCGGACTGTGACGACATGACGTTCACCTGGACCGCTGCGTGTGGCCGGGGGATGTTCGAGGACCCATACGTTCTGAGTCCAGTGTACATCGCTCCCCGAACGGGACCGTGTCAGGACGAGACGGTGACGTTGACGCTTACGGTGCGCGATGAGTGTGGTGCCGTAAGCAAGGATTCGATGAGGGTGCATGTGCGAAGCGTGAGCCGACCTCCGGTTGTCGACGCAGGTCCCGATCTCACCGTGTGTGAGCGAGGCCGGATCATGATCATCGCCGAGGCGGAGGATCCCGATGGAGGGCCGCTTAAGGTCTCCTGGTGGGCCAGCGAGGGTTACTTCCAGAACGCCCATACGCTGACTCCCGTGTTCATCGCGCCATCGACGCCCTGCTGCGAGGGCCTGGATGTTAAGGTCCGCGTACAGGTCGAGGATTGCTGCGGGAACGTCGCCGACGACACGTTGACGATCCACGTGTACAGCGTGAACCGTCCTCCGCAGGTGACGATCAAGGACGGGAGCTAGGAACACGGCAACACGCGACGCACCTTGAGGAGAAGGGGCCGCATGCTTCTCGCGGCCCCTTCTCCGTTTGGTTTCTGTGTGATGTGCTATACGGGTTGCGGCGTCCTCAGGATCTCACGGGCGGCCAGCACCCCGGTCACCGCAGCGAACACGATCCCCCGCGAATGCCCGGAGGCGTCACCCGCCACGTGGAAGCCGGGCACCTCCGTCTCCATCCCCCGCTTCAGACGATAGCGGGTGTCGTAGAACTTGATCTCCGGCGCGTACACCAGCGTTCCGTCGGATGCCAGTCCCGGCATGATCCTGTCGAGCCGCTGGATCGCCTCGAGGACGTCCACCACCACGCGGTGGGGAAGGGCCATCGACAGGTCACCGGGGGTGTGCGCTGCGAGCGTGGGGTGAATGGGTACCCGGCTGATACGCTCGGGGGTGGAGCGCCGCCCCGTCTCAAGGTCCTTCAGACGCTGCAAGATGGGCTTTCCCCCTCCGATCGTCGTGGCCAGCTTTGCGATGGCGCGACCGTACTCCGTGGTGTCCTCGACGGGATCCGTGAGTTCGATGTGGACGAGGAGGGCGAAGTTCGTGTTCTCCGTCTTGTGGTTGTTCTCCGCATGCCCATTCACCAGGGAGAACTCGTCGTAGTCCTCCCGCACCACAAACCCCCGTGGGTTGGTGCAGAATGTGCGGACCACGTCGTCGTAGGTCCGCGTGCGCACGCGCAATTTGGCATCGTACATCACGCGCTCCACATGGGTGTAGAGCTCAGCCGGAAACTCCACGCGCACCCCGACGTCAAGCGGTCCGAAATCCGGCCCCACACCAAGGGACCGGGACACTTCGCGCAGCCAGTACGCGCCGACCCGGCCAGGTGCCGCGACAACGCGGCTCGCTTCCAGTTGACCCTTCTCGTGCGCTACCACGAAACCGTGGTCGTTCATGGTGATGGCCTGTACCGGGCAGTCAAGCATGAACACGACCCCGCGAGCGCGGAGGTCCTGGTAGAGAGCATCGATCACTTCACGGATACGGCCCGTGCCGATGTGTCGCTGGCGGCCGGCGATGAACTCGATGCCGGCTTCAGAGGCCGCCTTCTTGAGCCCCATGAGCGCTTCTGCGTCCTCGCCCGAGTATTGCTCGGGGGCTCCGTACCTCGTGAACACCTCGTCCACATGAGCGATGAGTGCGTTGAGCTCTCCCGTAGGAAAACCGATGTCCGCAGGAGCCCCGCCGATCTTCGTTGTGAGGTTGAGCTTGCCGTCGGAAAACGTGCCGGCCCCGCCCACACCGCAGGTAATGCTCTCCCGCTCTTTCGGCGCTAGCCCCTTGTCCAAAACCACCACCGACAGGTCCGAGTCGGCGAACTCCAGCGCCGCAAACAGCCCCGCCGGACCCGCACCGATCACCGCCACGTCGTACTTCACAGCGTCTCCTCCCCGGACCAGCGCAGGGCGATAGGATGCCGTACGTACTTGGGTGGGATATCCTGCGTTGAGTCCGGATGCTATCGTAGCCGGTCCACGGGGGAACGCAAGTGCGCATCATTGGAGGCGAACGAAAGGGAAGGAAGTTGGCCGAGTGGCATGGACTCCCCATCCGCCCTCTGCGCGACCGCGTCCGAACAGCCCTGTTTGACATCCTCCGTGAACTCATCCCTGATGCGGAGGTGCTGGACCTGTTCGCCGGGACGGGAGCCGTGGGCCTAGAGGCGCTTTCTCGAGGGGCTGCGCGGGCGACGATGGTGGAGCGTTCGCACCGTGTGACCCGCCTGATCCACGACAACGTTCGTCGCTTGGACTACGAGGACCGAGTACGCGTGCTCACCGGAGACGCCCTACACCACATCCGCGAACTGGGGCGGCACGGGGAGCGTTTCGATGTCGTGTTCGTGGGCGCTCCCTACGATACCCCCCTGGCACGCAACAGCATGCACGCACTGGCCATGGAGACGCCGCTGGAGCCCCAGGCTGTGGTGATCGCGGAGGTGCACACGAAGGAACCGCTCGATGACCGCTACGGACCCCTCCAGCGCGAGCTCCAACGGGCGTACGGGGAAACGCGGCTCGACTTCTTCCGGTTTGTGCCGGAGCGCAAGCCGGATTAGAATCTACGGAAAAGGGAGGTCTCAATGACCCAACCTTTCATCCTCCTTTCCAATGACGATGGTTACCTTGCCCCAGGCCTGATGGCGCTGCGTGATGCGCTGCTTGAACTCGCCCAAGTGTGGGTTATGGCTCCGGATCGGAACTGGTCGGCTGCATCCCGTACCCGCATCTTCCACAAGCCGCTCCGGGTGTCGAAGGTACAGCTCGCCGACGGGCAGACCTTGCACATTACGAACGGCGCACCCTCGGACTGTGTATC
>PUMK01000076.1 GCA_003551325.1 Candidatus Acetothermia bacterium
GAAATACCACAGCCACGCCTCTTCGTTGATCGGCTCCCCGACCGTGCCCAGTACGCGCAGCGTGGACATGTCGTACTTCGCCGGCCACTCCTCGCCCCACTTGACGTGCATGCGAATCGCCGTGGGCGCCGTGTAGAAAACGGTGACCTTGTGCTTCTCAATCACCTGCCACATCCGACCGTAGTCGGGGTAATCGGGGGTGCCCTCGTACACCACTGTGGCCACACCGTTCATCAGCGGGCCGTAGTTGATGTACGTGTGCCCAGTGATCCACCCCACGTCCGCCGTGCACCAGTGGATGTCGTCCTCATGCAGGTTGAAGTCCCACTTACATGTGGTGTACGCCTGCACCGCGTATCCACCCGTGGTGTGCATGACCCCTTTCGGCTTCCCTGTGGTGCCGGATGTGTAGAGGATGAACGCCAGGTCCTCGGCATCCATCTCCTCCGCGAGGCACTCAGTGGACTGATCCTTGACCAGTTCGTGATACCACACATCACGTCCGGTGGACATAGGGACCTCGGTCCCCGCGCGGCGGACGACGATCACCTTCTCCACCTGGGTTCCAGCCAATCCCTTGTCCGCGTTGGGCTTGAGCGCGATCGGCTTTCCACGCCGATAGTAGCCGTCTGCGGTGATGAGTACCTTAGCACCACAGTCCAGCATCCGGTCTCGCAGAGCCTCGGCGGAGAACGCTGAGAACACCACAGAATGCACCGCTCCAATGCGCACAACGGCCTGCATGGCGATCACGGCCTCGGGTACCATGGGAAGATAGATACCCACGCGGTCCCCTTTGCCCACGCCCATCTCCTTGAGCGCGTTGGCCAACCGCGAGACCTCCTCGAGCAACTCTTGATACGTGAGCACCCGACCTGGCTGGTCGGTAGGTTCGGGTTCCCAGATCAGCGCGACCTGATCGCCGCGTCCAGCTTCCACGTGTCGATCCAGAGAGTTGTAGGATAGATTGAGCTTGCCCCCTGCGAACCACTTGAACGCGTAAGGAGCCTCTTCGTATACATGTTCCCACTTCTTGAACCAGTGGAGTTCTTCAGCGCGTTCAGCCCAGAATGCCTGAGGATCAGCCTCTGCCTTCTTGTACACCTCAGGATCGGATACCCACGCTCGCTTCTTGGCCTCCTGCGTCGGCCAATACCAGTTCGTTCGCTTTGGATCAGCTTCCACCCACTTCACACCTTCGAACACCGTAGGGACTCCTCCTTTCTCGACTAGGCACTTGTCTACTCGCCGGGGCATCATACCCAATACGTGTTCCTCTGCCCAGGTCCGCGCTATGATTGTCCCTGGTTGTTTGCTTTGCGGAATCCTGGTCTTTGGCGTACAACCGCGTATGACGCAGGGGGAGAGATGAAGCGCCTGGTGCGCCTGCTGCGCGACACATTCGTGTCTGGGTTGTTGGTCATCCTGCCTGCAGGGTTGACGGCATACGTTTTGTGGCTGATCTTCCGGCTCGTGGCTACCATGGTTGGGCCACAGACAGGGCTCTCCCAGGTGCTCACGCGTGTGTTCGGCCGCTATATCCCGGGGACAGAGATCCTCGTTACCGTTGCTGTCGTTCTCCTGGTGGGAGCCATTGCGCGTTATTGGCTTGGCAAGAGAGTTGTGAATGCCGTGGAGCGTGGCTTGCTCTCCTTGCCCGTATTGCGGAAGCTCTACTGGGCCACCCGGCAGCTTTCTCACGCCATGCTGAAGCGTGAGGTCGTACCGGGGGCCCAACACAAGCGGCTGGTGCTGGTGGAGTTTCCCAAAGAAGGCTCCTACGTCATCGGAGTCCTGACCAGCGACGAGTTGGAGCGCCTGGACGAGGTGTTTGGCAGGTCTGTCGTCTCGGTCTACATACCGACGGCGCCAAATCCTCTGTCCGGTTGGGTGTTGTTCCTGCCGGAAGACAAGGTGGTCCCGCTGGACCTGACCATGGATGAGGGGTTCAGCCTGGTACTCTCCGGCGGGGTCGTCGTCCCACAGCGCCTGCAGAGGAAACCGGCCGCAAGGGAGGTTCCCGATGCCGATCAGGCGGGATAGCAAAGGACGCTACGTCGAGGTTGAGCTTCGCCGCGCCGAGGAGACGCTGTGGCTCCGCTGTCGCGAATGCGGCGAGCTTGTGTTCCGGCGCAAGCTCAAAGAGACGAACCACATCTGTCCCCGATGCGGGGCTTACTTCTTCCTGACAGCTCAAGAGCGCATCGCATCGCTCGTTGACCGGGACACCTATGCACCTATCGAGTCAGGTTATGCATCGGACGACCCTCTCGCGTTCGTCGATCGCCGACCCTACCGGGAGCGGCTCGATGAAGCACAGGCGATCACGGGGCTCAACGATGCCGTGGTGGTTGGCCGAGGAATGGTCGACGGACGCCCTCTGTTGCTCGCGGTGATGGACTTTCGCTTCATCGGTGGAAGCATGGGCCAGGTTGTCGGAGAGGAGATCGCGGTTGCGTTAGAGCGGGCCGCCGAGCTACGTATCCCCTTCGTGCTGGTCGTGGCCTCCGGAGGGGCCCGCGTGCAGGAGGGTGCTGTGTCGCTGATGCAGATGGCCAAGACCGTAGCCGCCCGGAATCTGCTGGCAGCGGCCAACGTGCCGTTTATCGCCGTGTTCACGTACCCCTCAACCGGCGGCATGCTGGCCTCAGTAGCAAGCTTGGCCGATGTGACGATTGCGGAGCTCGGAGCGATGATCGGCTTCGCTGGCCCGCGGGTCATCGAACAGACCACAGGACAACGACTCCCTGAGAGCTTCCAGACAGCCACATTCGCCCTGGAACATGGCGTGGTCGATCAGGTCGTCCCCCGGGAGTCCTTGCGCGCAGAACTCGCCCGTGCCCTTCTCGTGCTGTCAGGTGATCACAATGGTTGACGACAGCGCGATCCGTGCCCTCGAAGCCAAGCTGGTCGAGCTGCGGCAGATGATGGAAGCGGGGAACGTCGACCTCACAGAGGAACTCGCCATGCTCGAGTCCAAGCTCCTAAAACTCCGCCGCGAGCAGTACGCCCGCATGTCCGAATGGGACAGGGTCAAGCTAGCCCGCCATCCAGAGCGTCCACGGGGACTTCCGCTGGTGGAGGCGATGGCCCACGCCTTCTACGAACTGCGCGGGGACCGAATGGGTGGGGATGACCCCGCCCTGCGTGGAGGGCCCGCCATCCTTGGCGACCATCGCGTGATGCTTCTGTTCCATCATCGAGGCAGCACCCCCGAGGAACAGCGTGCGTGCCGTCATGGCATGGCCACACCCGAGGGTTATCGCAAGAGCCTACGCCTGATGGAAATCGCCGACCGGCTGAAGCTCCCGGTCATCTCCCTTGTCGATACACCAGGCGCCTATCCCGGCGTACAGTCCGAAGAGCAGAACATCGCCGGTGCAATCGCCCAGTCCATCTCCAGGATGCTGTCGCTGAACGTACCCACCATCGCAGTGATCCTTGGTGAGGGGGGATCAGGCGGTGCAATCGCCGTAGCAGCTGCCGACCGCGTCCTGATGATGGAGAATGCGACCTATTCCGTGATCTCTCCTGAGGGCGCTGCGGCTATCCTGTGGAAGGATCCCAGTGCAACACCTCAAGCCGCCCAGGCACTCCGGTTGACCGCACCCCAACTTCTGGAACTGGAACTCATCGACGCGATCGTACCCGAGGCGATTGGCGGCGCACACACGGATCCAAAACGGACCGCAGAGGACCTTCGCGCGACACTGTGTCAGCAGTTAACCACATTGTGCGAACGTCCACTGGACGAGCTACGACATTTGAGGTACAAACGATATCGAAATGCGGGAAGCGCTCGTACGCCGACCGACCCGAGCTGACCCCTGTCAAAGGTGTGAGGATGGCTGTTCCTATATCTTTGACGGCGTGCCAGCCGAGGCGTGGCGTGAGCTTCGGGTCCGGATGCGCCCCATGGACTTGGCGGCGGGGGAGACTGTCTTCCATGAAGGAATGCCCGCATTTGGTCTGTACATCGTGTGTCGGGGCAAGGTCAAAGTAGCCAAGCACACTCGCCCCAGCCACTCGCAGATCCTCAAACTGCTTGGTCCCGGCGAGATCCTCGGCGAGAAGACCTTATTCGACCGGGAAACCTATACGTGCTACGCCAAAGCCCTCGGCCCTTCACGGTTGATGTTCGTCCCCAGGGAAGACTTCCTTGCCTTCGTCCGTTCCTATCCCGATGTGGCGCTGCGCTTGGTGGAGAAGCTATCCCGTGAGGTCAAGGTATTCGGCGACAAGCTCGTAGAGATCACCTCACGCTCGGCCAAGGAGCGGGTTGCTCGCGTGCTCGTGGAGTTGTACCGTGCCTTCGGACAGAAAACCGCCGAGGGCCTCGATGTCGGGGTCGAGCTCCCGCGAGCAGAGCTTGCTGAGATGGCCGGTGTATCCACCGAGACAGCCATCCGGGTGCTCTCCGACCTGAAGGAACGCGCGATCATTGCCCTCGACGGACCCCGCATCGTCATCCTCAAGGAGGAGAACATGAACCACCTGGCCAACCCTTTTCGCACCTTCCTCCGCGAGAACCTCGCCTGATGGCCCCGGCGCTCCTAGGTATCGGCAATCGACTGGCGCAGGACGACGGCGTCGGCCCATGGGTTGCTCAGCGCATGGATATGATCGGCTGGGACGTCTACCAGGCAGGTTCAACACCGGAGAACATCGTGGGAAGAATTGTCCAGCGCGCACCGAACACCCTTGTGGTTGTGGATGCTGCGGATCTCGGCCTTCCCCCCGGCTCGTTTCGTCGGCTCCCC
>PUMK01000204.1 GCA_003551325.1 Candidatus Acetothermia bacterium
GAGGGCTCTGGGGTTCGTCCCGGGCCAGCTTATCCACCCCCTGGATTTCGCCATTGCTCTAGCAGCGTTTGTTGTACACGTGTTCCTCAACAACTTCCTGGTGTTTGGCGTGGTCTCGCTACAGACGGCACAACCTCTGAGGGGCCTAGCCCACGAGTGGTACCGTGAGTTTTCCCCCCAGTACCTGGTCCTCGCCGCATCCACCCTGTTGTTGACGGTGTTGTACTTCGTCTCACCCTTGCATGCACTCCTCGGGCTGATCCCACTAGCACTCGTACACCTGTCGTTCCGCAGTTACCTGCGCATCCGCGAGGAAGCCGTGAAGACATTCGAGAAGGTCGTCCTGCTGCTCGAACAGCGCGACCCCTATACAGGGGAGCACTCCAGCCAGGTGGCCGACCTCGCTGTGGAGATTGCCCAAGAGATGGGGATCCGCGGTGGCGAGCTGGAGATGATCCGCTCGGTAGCCCGCGTGCACGACATCGGGAAGATCGCCGTACCCGATCGGATTCTCCTCAAGCCCGGGAAGCTTGACCCGGAAGAGTGGGAGATCATGAAGCGCCACGCCGAGACCGGGGCGGACCTCCTCAAGGGCTTGGCCATCTTCGACAGGTACGCAGACATCGTGCGGCACGAACACGAGCACTGGAACGGAGCCGGTTACCCTGATGGCCTTCGCGGCGAGTCGATACCCCTTGGGTCGCGCATCATCTCCGCTGCTGATGTCTACCATGCCCTGATCTCCGATCGCCCATACCGACCGGCATACCCACGGGAGGCAGCTTTGGACATCATCAGGAGAATGTCCGGACGTCAACTCGACCCCAAAGTGGTGGGCGCGCTGCTTCGCGTTCTGGAGCGCCAGGAGAGCGAAGGGGAGGCAGCGGATTCGTGATCCTCCTGTGGGCTTTGGTACCCGGGGTGATCGCCGGTTGGGTACGCGGGGGTCGACTGAAGAACATCGAGTCGTGTGGTCTTCGTGCCGGGTACCTGGTGGCAGCAGCGTTGGTCATACAGCTTCTCATTTTCCCCTTGGGAAGTGGCGGACCCCTTCTCCCTTGGGGAACCGAAGGGCTACACTTCGCATCGTACGTCCTGGCAGCAGCGTTCCTGTGGATCAACCGTCGGCTTTGGCCACTCCTTGTGATGGGTGTGGGGCTCTTGGCCAACCTGGTGGTGATCGCCGCCAACGGAGGACTCATGCCAGCAGACGTGGACGCCCTTCAGTACGCCGGCGCCCATCGTGCCGCCCACGCACTCGTAGAAGATGGCCAGACGGCGAACATTGTGTTGATGGGCGAAGACACCCGGTTGAACTTCCTTGGTGATTGGCTCTACGTTCCGGAGTGGATTCCGCTGGCGACTGCGTTCAGCCTGGGGGATGTGACCATTGCCCTTGGCCTGTTCTTGTTCATTCCCTACGCCATGCGTAGTAGGTAGAACGAGCAACCGGGGTCAGGTGGGGGTCAGGTCATGCAAGATCGCATCGAAGATGCGATCTTGCATGACCTGACCCCGCTTGTACCCGATCACCTGACCCCAGTTCCCCCAGGTTCTCAAGAAGGGCAGGGTTTCCCTTGCCCATGCCGAATCGAACGGCGGCCTTGCTGGTCAGCGGCGTCATCGCCGGAAAGGAGGAATCCGGCGCTGCGCTGATGCCGACCTGCTGGGCTGTAAACCCCTAACGGCTGGCACCTCACCTCGGACTTCCGCTGGAAACCGCGGCGCTGCCCTTCTAGCGTATCGGTGTGCACTTGACATGCGAGGTCCGGCTCTGGGGCGCACCCCCCCAGGCCAGCGCGGATTATACACCTTCCACGTGGGGGGTCAAGGGGCTAGGCGGTCCAGCATTCTGGGGAATGGAATCGCCTCTCTCAGATGGGGAATTCCACACAGCCACGCCACAGTTCTCTCCACTCCGAGACCAAAACCCGCATGGGGAACGGATCCCCAACGCCGCAGGTCCACATACCACGCATACGGATCCTGGGGCACCCCCGCTTCGGCAAGCTGTGCTTCGAGTTCCGCCTGTGTGTCCACCCGTTGCGAACCACCGATGATCTCCCCATAGCCTTCGGGAGCAATCAGATCCGCGCACAACGCACAAGCTGGGGCATCCGCGCAGCGCTTCATGTAGAAAGGCTTGATGCCAATCGGAAACCGCTCAACGAACACCGGGCGCCCGAAGTGGCGCGAGAGGACGTCCTCAGCCGGCGCCCCCAGGTCCTCCCCGTGTTCCATGTCCACCCCAGCACAGCGCACAAGCTCCACAGCGTCCGCGTAGGCAATGCGGGGGAACGGTTCCTTTACGGCCGCCAACAACACGTTGGGATCTCGCTCCAGGACTTCGAGGTCATCCCCATGCTCCTCAGCCACGTACTGCGCCACATAGCGCACGAGGTCCTCCTGTAGCTGGAGGTTCCCCTCATGCTCCAGGAAGGCCACCTCCGCCTCCAGCATCCAGAACTCGGTGAGATGCCGGCGGGTCTTCGATTTCTCGGCTCGGAACACCGGACCGATCCAGTACACCTTCCCCAAGGCAGCACAGGTCGCTTCCAGGTAGAGTTGTCCCGACTGCGACAGGTAGGCCGGCTGGCCGAAGTAGTCGATGGAAAACAGCGTGGTCGTTCCTTCCACGGACGTGCTGACCAAGATCGGCGCTTCCGTGGCCACAAAGCGCCGTTCCTTGAAAAAGCGTCGCATGGCCCACAGCGCCCCATCGCGCACCCTGAGCACCGGCACTTGCTTGCGGCCGCGTAGCCAAAGATGCCGGTGCTGCATGAGGAACCCTACCCCGTGTTCCTTGGGCGCAATGGGATACTCCTCTTCAGGTACGTGTACGGGAAGCACACGCCCAAGCGAGAGTTCCACTCCCCCCGGAGCTCGGTCATCGGCCCGCACCAGGCCCTCAACCTCCACCGCTGCCTCAATCGGCAAGCTACCCACCGCTTCAAATGCCCCCGGCCCGGAATCGGCAGTCACCACACCTTGAACAAGCCCGGTCCCATCGCGAACGATGAGGAAGCGTACCTTCCCGGACGAACGCGTGCCCGCCACCCAACCCCGAATGGTGACACGCTCGCCCACATAGTGGGCTAGCTGCTCGATGTACACTGCCGCCGCGCCGGCCTCAGGGCCTCGGTCACTCATCGTATCCTCACATACCGCCGCGCCGGTCAAGCGTCGGCGTCGGCCTCTTTCTCCTGGACGAGCCGCTCCAGATAGGCGATCGACTCACCCACGGTCTGCACCTTCTCCGCGTCCTCATCGGGGATTTCCACACCAAACTCATCCTCGAACTCCATGATCAACTCCACAGTGTCCAGGGAGTCAGCCCCAAGATCATCCACGAAGGAGGCCTCATCGGTTACCTCGTCGACATCCACAAGCAATTGCTCCGCGATGATCTCCCTCACCCGATCTGCGATTTCACTCATCGTACACCTCCTTGATCTCTCAGCCGCCTCACGACGGCCCCTATTCGCAAGGGGCCAAGCCCCCGTCCACGTAGAACACGTGCCCTGTTATATAGGACGCCTTCGGAGAGAGCAAGAAACCCACCATCTCCGCCACCTCCTCGGGGCGACCAATACGCCCCAGGGGCACGCGCCCCAGATACGCCTCCCGGACCTTATCCGGAAGCCCGTCCGTCATCGGTGTTTCGATCAACCCCGGGGCGACCACGTTCACCCGGATGCCCCATGGCCCAGCCTCCTGGGCCAGGCTCCGCGCCATGGCAACCATCCCCCCTTTGGCGGCTGCGTAGTTGGCTTGGCCAGGGTTTCCCGTCAACCCTACAACCGAAGACAGAAACACCATCGTCCCTTCACGGACCCTGGCCATGCGCCGCAGCGCCTCCTTGGCACAGAGGAACGCCCCCGTGAGATGCGCCTCCAACACCTCGTGCCAATCCTCAATGCGCATCCTGAGCAGAAGCTTGTCCCGAGCCAGCCCTGCCGCATGCACCAGATGGTTCACCCCACCCGCCCAGTCAACGAGCCCGCCAAAGGCTCCCCCTACCGACTGCGGGTCGGCCACGTCGCACGCGAAGAATCGGGCCGCCTCACCCAGCGCCGCCTCCGCCCTTCGACCGCGCTCCGCCGAGCGCGCCAGAAGCGCAACCTTACCCCCGTGATCGATCACCCACCGGGCCACCGCCAGCCCGATGCCCGACGTTCCACCGGTGATCGCAACAACCTGTCGATCAACCGTGTCCCCTCACCTCCCCCAAAGTCCGGAAGCGTACCGCATCGACCTGCGCTCTGCCAAGACGCGTGAGCACATTGCCCGGTCCCACCTCGATCGCCTCTTGCACGCCCAGCGTCCCAAGGGTGGCCATCACCGCCGTCCACCGCACCGGCGCCGTCATCTGTCGGCAAAGGAGCGCACGGATCCTCGCCGGATCATCTTCGGCGCAGCCCGACACTCCTGAGATGAACACAGCTCGTGGTGGTGAGAAGTCGACGTCCGCAATCTGCTCAGCAAGCTTGGCCTCCGCATCGACCATCCACGGCGTATGGAACGCACCTGCCACGGAGAGCGGAACCGCCCTGCCACCACGCTCACGTACGCGCTGCGCAGCCGCCCGCAGAGAGGCTTCATCGCCGGCCAACACCGTCTGCCGCGGCGCGTTGTAGTTGGCCACATGGCAGCCCGTCTCCGAGGCCGCAGCCTCCACCTCCCCGACCGGAAGCCCCAGAACCGCTGTCATTGAACCCGGATGCGCTTGCGCCGCCTCTTCCATCAACCTCCCACGCCC
>PUMK01000085.1 GCA_003551325.1 Candidatus Acetothermia bacterium
ACATCCCCCTGCAGGAGGATCCGTTCGGCTTCGTAGTCCGGATCCGGCACGGGAACGGCAGACAGCAGCGCCTCCGTATAGGGGTGGAGCGGCTTGAGGTACATCGATTCGGTGGCCGCCAGCTCGACGATCTTGCCCAGGTACATCACCGCCACCCGATCCGAAATGTGCTTGACGACGGAGAGGTCGTGGGCGATGAACAGATACGTCAGCTGGAACTCGTCCTGCAGGTCTTCAAGCAAGTTGAGTACTTGGGCTTGGATGGAGACGTCGAGCGCCGACACAGGCTCGTCGCAGATGATCAGCTGGGGATCGAGGGCCAGTGCTCGGGCGATGCCGATCCGCTGGCGCTGTCCGCCGGAGAACTCGTGCGGGTAGCGGCGCATGTGATCGCTCTTCAGGCCGACGGCCTGCAGCAGCTCGCGCACGCGATCCTCTTTCTCGCGGCCTCGCGAAACGTGGTGCACGATCAACGGCTCCCCCACGATATCGCCGACGGTCATGCGGGGGTTGAGCGAAGAGTAGGGGTCCTGGAAGATGATCTGCATCTCACGCCGAAGGGACTTCATCTCCGATTTGGACAGGTTGGCCACGTCCACCACGCGCTCCAACCGCTTCGCGCGGAACAGCACGTTTCCCCCGGTCGGTTCGATCAACCGCAGAATGGTCCGTCCGCACGTAGTCTTGCCGCATCCGGACTCTCCCACCAGCCCGAGGGTCTCGCTGTCTCTGACGAACAGACTCACGTCGTCCACAGCCTTCACCCAACCGGCGACCCTGCGGAACACGCCCTTCCGAACGGGGAAGAACTTCTTCAGTCCCGTCACCTGCAACAACACATCTTCGCTCAGTTTCAACGCCGTCTCTGTCGGCATCCTCACCCCCTGCTCAGTACAGCCAACAGGCTGCGGTGTGTTGCGACGCCACCTCGTTAAGGGGAGGCATCTCCTGTTGGCAGACTTCCATCCTGTGCGGACAACGTGGGTTAAACGGGCAGCCAGGTGGTGCGTCGAGTGGGTCGGGCACCACGCCCGTAATCGGATCGAGCCTCTTCTTCGCGCTGGCCAGTGACGGGATCGACTTCAACAGCCCCTGCGTATAGGGGTGTTTGGGGTCATGGAACAACGGACGCACCAGCGCGTGCTCGACCACTTTCCCCAGATACATGACCACGACCTCTTCACAGAGTTCGGCGACCACGCCGAGGCTGTGGGTGATGAACATAATCGCGGTGTTGAACTCCTGCTGCAGCGCGCGCATCAGGTCCAGCACCTGCGCCTGGATGGTGACGTCGAGGGCTGTGGTGGGCTCATCGGCGATCAACAGCGCCGGGTTACAGGACAGTGCCATGGCGATCATCGCCCGCTGGCGCATGCCGCCCGACAGCTGGTGCGGGTACTCATCCACGCGCTGCTCTGGCAGAGGAATGCCCACCCTGCGCAACATATCGATGGCTTTCTGCTTGGCTTCGTGCTTGGACACACGTTGGTGCAGGGTGATGGCTTCCATGATCTGATACCCAATGGTGAACACCGGGTTCAGAGACGTCATCGGTTCCTGGAAGATCATCGCCATCTCTTTGCCACGGATCGAGCGGTATCTCCTGCCCTTGGGATCAAGTTTTGCGAGGTTCAACGCCGTGCCGTTGCGCTGGAAGTTGATCTCCCCGCTGGCGATCTTCCCAGGCGGCATGGGGACCAAGCCCATAATCGTCAACGCCGTCACGCTCTTCCCGCAGCCGGACTCCCCCACCACGCCCAGGGTACTCTGGGGTTCGATGGCGAAGTTCACGCCGTCAACGGCCTTCACCACACCGTCTTCTGTGTAGAAGTGTGTGCGCAGATCGCGGAGTTCGATCAGAGGCATGGTTCTCCTCTCCTAGAGCAGTGCCAGCAGCAACCCCAACGCGAGAAACACCCCACCCAACACGCCGGTGGCGGTCTTCTTGGGATCCCTCGAAGTGTCACGGCCAAACACCGTGCCCGACATCCCCGCTCCAAACGCACCGCCCAACGTTGCGTGTTCCGACATCTGGAGCAGGATAATCCCCATCAACGCCAGCGAAACCAGAAAGAAGACAACTTGTAGGAACACCATCATCCTGTCACGCTCCTAGACGCGCATTATACCCAGGGTGGTCGTTACTGCCAACAGCGTTTTGTCCCCCTGGATGGCAGCGGTACAATGCCAGCAACATTGGGTAAGTATGTGTTCGTCACCGGCGGCGTAGTGTCTGGATTGGGCAAGGGGGTCGTCACAGCCTCCTTGGGGGGCATGCTACGCGCACGCGGTGTGGCTGTCACCCTCCAGAAGGCGGACCCATACATCAACGTGGACGCAGGGACCATGAACCCCTACGAGCACGGAGAGGTGTTCGTCACCTGCGATGGACTCGAGACCGACCTCGACATCGGCCATTACGAGAGGTTCGTGGGGCACAATCTTACGGCCGTCAACTACCTGACCACGGGGCAGGTGTACTGGAACGTGATTCGAGCTGAGCGACGTGGCGACTACCTCGGACACACGGTGCAGGTCGTTCCTCACGTCACGGACGAGATCAAGCGTCTCATCCGCCGCACGCAGGAGGCTACCGGGGCTCAGGTGACCATCGTTGAGGTCGGGGGGACCGTTGGTGACATTGAAGGGCTGCCCTATTTGGAGGCACTCAGGCAGTTGCGGGATGATCTTCCCCGTGAGGACACGGCGTTCGTGCACCTGACGTATGTTCCGGCTCTGTCCACCACGGGCGAACTGAAAACCAAACCGACCCAGCACTCCGTACGAGAACTGCGCGCGCTGGGTATTCAGCCGGATATCATCGTGGCTCGCACCCCTTCAGAGCTTCCCCGGGCGCTTCGCCAGAAGATCGCCTTGTTCTGCGACGTCCCCGTGACCAATGTTCTGCAGGAGCCTGACGTTGGCAGCATCTACGAAGTGCCGCTGATCCTGCGTGACGAGGGATTGGACGACAAACTCCTGCACAGATTGGCCATCGACGCGGCCCCGGCCGACCTTGATTCATGGGAGCGGTTTGTCCGCCGTATGGCGCAGTCCAACGGCCGGGTCAAGATCGGTATCGTGGGCAAGTATGTGGAGTTACAGGACGCCTACATGAGCATTGTGGAGGCGCTGCGGCACGCGGGCGCCTCGTTGGGTGTCGCCGTCGATCTTGCCTGGGTACCGGCTTCTGGGGTGGCGGAGGACGAGCGGGTTCTTCGAGGACTTGACGGACTTCTGGTCCCAGGAGGGTTCGGTGAGCGGGGGAGCGAGGGAAAGGTGCACGCAGCGGACTACGCCCGGCGCAATCAGGTTCCGTTCTTCGGGATTTGCTTGGGGATGCAGTGTGCGGTGGTGGCCTTCTCCAGGTCCGTATTGGGATGGCAGGACGCCGACTCCACGGAGTTCGCTCCCCACACAGGCCATCCGGTCATTGACCTTCTCCCCGACCAAGATGGCGTGATGGAGAAGGGAGGAACGATGCGCCTTGGGGAGTACCCGGCCGTGTTGGATGAGGGTTCCCGTGTCCAGGTGACCTATGGCGTGGAACAGGTGATGGAACGCCACCGGCACCGCTACGAGTTCAACCCGGAGTACATGCAGGCGTTCCGTGATGGCGGGATGCGTCTATCGGGCGTTTCCCCCGACGGAAGGCTTGTGGAGATCGTGGAACTCGAGGATCATCCGTGGTACGTAGGGGTGCAGTTCCATCCGGAGTTCACCTCCCGCCCTCTGCACCCTCACCCGTTGTTCTTAGGGTTCGTGGGAGCATGCGTAAGAGCATCGTCGTCTTGATGATGGTGGGGCCGATGATCGTCGGTCAGGGGGCACGCCTCGAGGCCCCTTGGCTTACCGTGTACGACGAGGCTGGCCGAGCCAGATGGGAGGTCCAGCTCGACAGCATGGAGAGGGAAAACAGGGGATGGATCGGGCATGGAGCCCACATCACCCTGTACCATGAAGGCTCCCCCCAAGCCCAGATGCGCGCAGGTGTGCTCAGAACGGATGCCACGGGCTGGGAATGGACACTCGATGACGGTGTGGAAGCTGCATGGGGCATCCTGGAGATGCGGGCCGAGCACGCCCACTGGCGCGACACGCTCAGCATGACCTCCATCGAAGCGGAAGCCGATCAGGTATCGCTCACTGCAGCGAAGGCTGGTTGGATCCCCGGCGGGACGGTGGAACTGCGGCAAGTCGTCATGACCGTGCAAGGTTGGCAGATCGAGTTCCCGGCAGGTGGGTACACCATGGACGACGAGTTACTGGTGGCTGAGGATGCCGTCTTGCGTGGACATGGGCTGGAGGTTGTGGCTGGAGTGCTGCGGGTCTCCGCCCGGGGGGGAGAGGTGACCCTGGCCGATGTCCAACTCCGGCCGAATGATTGAGGGGCGTGGACTGACGCGTTCCTTTGGGCGCCATCGTGCGGTGGACCATCTCGACCTGACGTTTCGATGCGGCGAAGTTACGGGTCTTCTCGGTCCGAACGGTGCGGGCAAGACGACCACCTTCCACCTGCTCACGGGGTTCCTACGGCCGGATTCGGGAGATGTGTTCTTGGATGGTTCCCCGATCACGCACCTTCCCTTCTTCGAACGGGCACGCCGGGGGATTCACTACTTGCCGCAGGAACCGTCGGTGTTTCTGCGCACAACTGTGCGGGGAAACCTGTGTCTGGCTTTGGACGGGCTGGGCGCTCGCTGGAGTGACGATGTCGATAACGTGCTCCACGAACTCGGGCTGGAGGGCTTCGAGA
>PUMK01000328.1 GCA_003551325.1 Candidatus Acetothermia bacterium
ACGACGATTGTCCTGTCGACCCACGACATGGTCGAGGCGGAGAAGCTCTGCGCGAGACGCAACATCGAGCCCTGCCGTCGGCTCGTCGAGGAACACGATGCGCGGCTCGTGGGCCACGGCGAGGGTGAGCGACAGCCGTCGCCGTTGCCCCATGGAGAGGTGGCCGTACTGCTTGTCCTTCTGTTCCTCGAGCCCAAAACGGCTCAGCGCTTGGTGTTGGGGCCTTCGACCGTGGTAGCGGCTGAAGAAGGCTAGAGCCTCGTGGGGGGTCATCGTCTTGGGGAGTCCCGATTCCTGCAGCTGAACGCCGATCGCGTTCCACAGCTCACGTTGCTGGGCGATGGGATCGATCCCCAGAACACGGATCGTCCCTTGATCAGGGGGCCTGAGTCCCTCGATGCACTCAAGCGTCGTCGTCTTGCCGGCGCCGTTTGGGCCAAGGAGGCCGTGGATGGTTCCCGGGGACACCCCAAACGAGAGCCGATCGACGGCGACCGTCTCTCCGTACCGCTTCACGAGTTCACGGACTTCCAGTGCGTACTCAGCGCGCGTCATCTGCTCCTCCTCGTTGATCGATCCGGTCAACGTTGCGCCGCGTCGCCAAGAGGTAGAAGGCCTCTCCAGCGTTTCGCAGCAGGTTGAGGATCGTGCCGTCGGAGCACTTCCCGAGTGCTCCGGAGTTCACGAGCACAGCCAGACCATGGGTGAAGATCCAGCTGTACTGAATGAGGGCCTCGTGGCCCGCCGGCGTGAGCGCTGCGAGGGCTGCGTACTCGGCGCCCTCATCGCCGAACTCCGAAGCGAACAGGTGGCTCATCTCGGACAGCACTCCTTGTTCGAGGATCTCCGGGCGTTCGAGGAACAGGAACCTGAAGAGCTGTTGCTCGTCGCGCGCGAAGACGATGTAGCCGAACGCAAGGTTCAGCAGCGTGTCCTCTGTCCACCGGCTGCGCTGGAACTCCCTGAGCAAGGTGCGTGCCTTACCGCGCAGTTCCTGTTCGACCTCGCCGATCGACGTGAGGTGCGAGTAGATGGGCATGGTGGATGATCCGAGTTGCTGAGCGATCGCCCGCGCCGTGACGGCGGCCCATCCGTGCTCACGGACCAGCGCGAAGGCGGCGTCCAGGATCTTGTCCTTCGTGTACGTAACGGGCTGACTCACGAGCGCCCCCTTTCCGGATGATAGAACATTCGTTATATTATACAACGCACGTTATCTATGCAAGGGGACATCTGGCCGTTGCTCTTCAGTTGAGGTCAGAGGGACGCAACGGTGTACGGTAGGATGCTGCATGCTGTTCGCACGTAGCGACAGAGCGGGAGCACCTTGATCCACGTTACAAGCTGTGGTATCCTGCGTGGCGCAGGGTGTCGAAAAGGCTAACCTGGGGTGACCCAGGGGCGCAAAGCCCGGTGCCTCACAGAGGAAGACGGGCTGCCGAAGCACCTCCAGCTGAAGAGGGAGGTGTTTTCTCATGAGAAGGTGGCGCTTTCAACGGACGGCGGTGGTGATGGCTGCCCTGATGGGATGGGGTTACAGTCTCCTGGCTACGCCTGGGCTTTCCGAACTCTACTGGCAGCAGCTCCCCGACGCGGTCCTCATGGCGGCGGAGGAGAATTTCCATGACGGCAAACCCGTTGATCCCTCACTGCTCGGGACACTGGCCAACATCACGATCCGGGATATCACAACGCTCTCGCTCTCGTTCGTGTGGGAGACTGCAGGCTTCAGGAACTCCGTTGGCTTCTACCGTATGGAAGAGGACGGCTCGATCCTGGACGAGACGGTCGTGTTCCCGAACTTCTCGGGGACCGGCCCTGGGCTTGCCGGTGGTGGTGATCTCATCCCCGGAGATACGGTGGACGTTGGACCGTTCCTCCCGGGCGAGCGCGTCGGGTTCTTTCTGATCGCCAACGGTTATCAGAATCCAGAAGGGCACCGTTGGTACACAGAGCCTGAGCTCAACGCTGATGGGCACAACCACACCGCGGTGGTCGAAATTGAGGATCAAGGATTCCTTTTGGGTTTCGAGGATCTCTGGAACCTGGGTGACCGCGACTACAGCGATGCTCTGTTGTTTGTCTCCGCTGAACGGGTGCCGGGCTCTGGGGACGCGAGGCTCGAGTCCATGAGCACGTTCCTGATCCCCGCTGCGTACTGGATTAGGGCTGTTGACGGAGACGCCTACACGTTCAGCGGGCCGCACCTCGAAGCGGTAACGTCGTCTGGCTATGCGGGGTTGGTCGAGACGGATGTGGTCCGCATCGCTTTTGCAGCGAACACGGCCAACCGCGCCGTCACGTTCGCGTACACGCCCTATGTCAACATGGACGCAGGGCGCGAGCACACGCTGCCGACGCATTACCTTATCGATGGAACGGCTGTGTCGTCGGGGCACGTGGTCAACCCATCCCGGGGCGCGACGGTCTTCTCCACGATGCTGCATGTGCAGAGGGACGGGTGGAACGACCCGGCTGGCACCTACGAGGCGACTGTCACGATCACGGTCGCTGCTCTGTAGTCGAGGATCTGCTAAGCTTGCGTAGAAGGGGGACGACATGTACAGCACCATGAAGGGCAGGGTTGTTGCAGCCATCGCGGGTGTGATGGTTCTCGGAGTCGGTGTGCTGGGTGTCGAACTGCCTCCGATCTCCGTGGATCCGATGGTGGCTTGGGTCGAGCTTGAAGCTGGCGGAGAACACGTGGGGAATTTCACGGTTACGAACATGGGCGATGACCCCATAGCTCTGGACATCGGGCTGTTCGACTTCGTGCTGGGCGACACGGGGGGGTTCGTCTGGTTGGTCCCCGGAACGCTGGGGCCGCGTAGCCTGGCGGATCACGTCACGTTCAGTCCCGAACAGGTAACGCTCGATGCGGGGGAAGTACGAACGGTCACGTACCGGTTCACGCTTCCGACCGATGCGGAAGGGCCTCATTGGGCAGCGCTGATTGTCGCTCCCCAGGCTGCCGATCAGCTGGTGGTCGAGTCGGAGGACGCCCAGGGCCTTGGGTTCAGGGTAAGGCTGGAGGTGGCTTACGCGTTTGCCATCATTCAACGTCCCCCTGACCGGCCTGGGCCGTTGGGTCAGGTCGTTGGGCTCGATGTGCGCGGCGCCACTGAAGAGGGCGGTACGCGGCAGATCAAAGTGGATCTGGCGTTCCAGAACATGGTCGATGACGTGGTACGGTGCACGACGTACTTCGAGGTGCGCGGAGCTGATGGTACTACGCTTGCGCGACACGAGGCCCCGCGCGCGCAGGTTGTGCTGCCTGGTGCGGTGCGTGTGTTCACCCACACGTTCCAGGGGCTGGACATGCCGCCCGGTGAATACCTGGTCCTGGGCGTTGTTGACTTCGGCGGAGAGCGACTCAGCGCCGGGCAACACCGGGTCACGGTCTCCGATTAGCTCTGTTGGAAGCCCGTCTACCGTCGGCCGATGAGAGGAGGTGGCCAGGCCGTGAGCATGGACAACTGTATGGTGAGCAACCGTGCAAAGTGGCTAGCCGGAGGGCTCCTCTCTGCTTTCGTGCTCTGCATTGGGCTTTTCGGCTACCTTGGGATGGCGGAGGAGAGCATGATCCGCGAGGCCGGCACTGCCTCATCGCCGAGTGGTCCGGGTTGGACGAACCCCCATCTTGCCGCAGGTCACCCTGGCCAGTGCGCCGAAACCGGGGCTGCGCAACGGCGCCTACAGCTTTCGAACTTCGGGTTCTCGATTCCCAGTGAGGCCACCGTCTTGGGCATCGAAGTGCATGTCAAAGCCGGTGGTGGCGCGGGGGGCCATGGGACGTGGGTCAACCACGCCTATGACCGCGACGGTTTCTCCGGAAACCCCGAGGCGTCTTGGGGGAACCCGGGGAACTTGGCGGAAAGCGAACCCTTGTGTGGACCCCAGTGGCAGATCAACCAGGGCGGGACGCTGTTCGATGCTTGGATCCAATACGACATGGGTGAAGGTGTGGCGCGGCGGGTCACGCACTATGAGCTGGCCGACTGCGGCATCGACAGCACGCGCGCGCCTGCGGCGTTCAAGCTGCAGGGATCGAACGACGGTGTCTCTTGGGTGGACCTCGATGAGCGTTCCGGTGTCACGTGGACGGAGGAGGTTCCACAGATCTTCTCTGTTGCTCCCGGCAGGGTAAGTCCGTACCGGTACTACAGACTTCTGCTCCTTGAGACGGTGCACGCATCGAGGACCCGGTTGGCAAGGGTGCGGTTGCTGGAGATGGGCGACAGCGCATCGGAAGCCGGCCGCCGGTTACGTGCCCAGCTGTTGGGCGGGCCAGGCCCAGGCACGGAAATGCCTTGGCTGGCAGTACCTGCGGGAGATTGTCTGAGCACAGCGGTTCAGACTCTTGGCGGGGTCGACGTCCTGTGGGGTAACGCGTGGACGCCTGCCGCGATCAACGACCCGGCGTTCGGCGTGGAGATCACGACCGAGACGGGTGGTGGATCACGGGTGGATTGGGTGGAGGTCACCGTGTATTACACGGTATCCGAAGGCTCTTGTGACGTGGGTTTTGCCGGTGTGCTTTCCTTCTCCGAGCAGGCGCTGAGCACGGTGCAAGACCCGGCGTACGTTGGCCCTGTGTCCACCGACGTGGTCGGCTTCTACGTGCACACCGGCCGAGCGATGTCCACCGTGTCCCTCACGTTCTCCCCGTTCACGGGTCCTGTGAAGATGCTGCCTACAACGCTGACCTATGCGTTCGACGGGAACGTAGCGACAACG